>NZ_JACJTV010000008.1 GCF_014698845.1 Coleofasciculus sp. FACHB-1120
AGAGATGCACCACCTCCATCAAGTGGTCAATTTGACCGAAGAACGGCAGCGCATTCTCCGCTTCCTGGGGGCGGCTTGCCAGAAATACTACCTACTGGTTTGAAACCTGCGGAATGTGGGTAAAAAGGTAGCAGTGTATGGTTATCAATCAAGCGGTCAACTGTGTAGTAACCTCCTGGTGGTAGAGCCGTAACTAAATCATTCAGGTACCCTGGTAGCTCTATTCTTGCAGTCATAGTATTTCCAAACAGTTCTTTACTCAGAAACCCCTTTGATGGGTACTGCATTCGGTCAGCGTATCGGGCACAAATACTGTAGAGCAGTTCATCTGGATAAGGGTCAGGGAAACATGAAATCATTAGGCTATAATCTCCAAAAAGTATTCAGTGATGGGTTGAATGTAACCAGCCTCTAGGAGAGCTTCATAAGGGGTAATGCTACATTGTTTTCCATCTGAAAGAATATTAATCAAGCTTTTTTCCCCTTCTGATTTTTTGGGATGTTTATTTGAATGCTTTCTAGTCTTACTCGGAGAATCATTGAAAACCTTTGTCTGACCTGCTATCGACTCTTTTTTAAACAAATCAGAGTTTTGCTGTTGGACTTGCTCCGGTTGCTCTATTTTGTGATTAACTAGGCCTTCAATAGGTTCTGAGGAAGGAGTGGGTGAATCATCTACTAATAGTTGATGCTGCTCTTCTTCTATGAATTCGCCAATATTAATTGGACGGACATCTTCACAGTTTCTAAGCTTCTCTGTGTTTCCTGCTTTCAGGGCATCTAGAACTTCCCTCGCCGTGCGTAGACAATCCTTAGCCACTGACTTGAAGATTCCTACTGTCAGTTTTTCCTTACCTGTCGAAATAGCTCGTGCCTGCGCCAACATGAAAACTTTGATTGCCAAGTCAGTAATTCCTTGACATTCGTAGTAGAGAGCATGACTCAACTCAGGAGTCCATTCACAAGGGTTACGTATATACTGATATGGCCAAAGTGCATGAGTGAATATGTCCCAGTCTTCATCCTCATTCATTCGATCCCAGATAAAATCTCCCTGCCCCGTACCTCGACGGATTTGACGAAATTCACTCCCTAAAACCGACCAAGCTTTGTAAGTTCCTACTAGAACTACAGGAAGACCGATAGTATTAATCAGTTGAACGAAGAAGTCGAGAATTTTTTCGTAACCACCGACATTTAATTTAGTCAATCTTTGGATTTCATCGATCACCAGTACTCCAAGATGGACATTTGAAGCAGCAAGAGCCACGTAGGGCATCAATTCATTGACTGTCTTGCGACCATTGTTAGCATAATTTTGGTAATATGACGTTCCTAAAATGTCATCAACAGCTTGAAAGAAGTTGAGACATAGACCTTTAATTGAGCCATCAGCGGGACATTCCAGAATGAGCCATACTAGCTGCGTGTTAGTATAATTTTGGTTTTGGTAGCGATTGTGATAGATGACTTGGGGATAGAGGTCTAGGATTGCTTGTATAGTTGTAGACTTGCCGACTCCACTGATACCAAGAATCGTAAAACCTGTAGCTGTTGACCGCCGACGCCTGTTACCTGTGCTACCGGAGCGTAAAGTCTCTACCTTCTTATTTATATTTTTCCAAAACCCACGACTTACCGGGTTGCGAGCGATATATCCCGAACGCAGCATTCGCGAGAAACGCTGCTCCAAGTCGAGGTGAGGGGAAAGAACGATGAAAAGTTCGAGTACATTTTGAATTAGATGTAAGCGCTGGTGAGCGGGTAAATTACGCTCCTCTTTCAAGAATTCAGGGTAGAACGCCAGCTCTTTAATGATGTCATCTTCGGTTTTAATTTCAGGTAGCGCTTCAATGAGTGGATTTCCTTGATAGATAGAAATTTCATCATGGTAAGTCGCTTGTTCTTGAGTTCCTCTAAAGACTAAGAGCGGTGGCTTTATCAATTTTTTACTGAATGTCATTGTTCAATCTCCTCTGACGTGTTGACGCAATTTGTCAAAAGGTCGATGAGGCGCTACATACTCCTCATCATCTTTGTCAGGTTGAGCAATGGTTGGCATGGGAATCACTTGCGCTAGTTGGTCGGGAAGCTTGTCTGGTGTTAAATCCCAAGCTTCAGTCTTCCGCTCGTGACTACGTTCTTCGTTACGGTTTTGGCGGATATTTTTGATACGAGACTGCTTGCTTTGACCATCATCAGTCTTTTTCGCCTCCTCAGTTGCCTGATCAAGGATTTTGTTCGCTTGAGCATTATGTTTTGCTTTAGACTGCTGTCTGCGTGTCTTGGAAGCCTGCTTGTTTACCTCTTGCCGTCTGTAGTAGTCTTCTACTTCACGAAAGTCGCAACCCTGGAAGCGTTGATCGACTTCAAGTAAACGACAAACTTCCATGTCTTTGCCGCTATCAAGACGTATGTAGATGTAGTCAACAAGGCGTGGGTCATAGGCAACAGTAATTTTCCAACTCCTTTTGCTTTTTGCCTTAACAAACCACTGTTGACGTACAGCTAATTCACAGGTGTAGTGCAACTTCTTGAAGTAGATACAGCCTTCACGGGTTACAGAAGCTTCTGCTGTTGGGAGGAGGTTCAGACGGATATTTTCAGGTGGTTGCCAATGAAGCGAACCGACTCGATTCTCGGCTCCCCACTGCCAGAGATCAACTGGGTAAGGTTCGAGTTCATCTTGGATCATGAATTCATCCATCGGGTATTTGTTCAAACGTTTTTCGCTGTTGTGATCCAGAATGGCAAGAATCATCAACTGCCGAAATTCATACAGAGTCAGAACCCCATCAAGCCGATAGTCTCTTTCTCCTCGTTCAGGAAGTTTCTTGACAGAACCTGGGAGCCAATGAATGGCTTCGTTATTTAACTGATTAAAGCTCTGCTCTACAATACCTTTCATGTCTGCCCGGTAAGGAGGCGTATTATCGACATCTACACCGAGAGAGTCCACCAGGTTATTTGCGTTATATCCTTCAAATTCACCTCGATCTGCCAGGATAGCTTCAGGAAGATGATGGCTAGGCCACTCAGCTTCTGTAATTTCCAAATCAAACTTTTTGCAAAATTCAACCTTATCTGCTGTAGCATTTTCCAGGGCTAACATTGCACCTAGCCAGCTTGAAGGTTCGAGGGTGACGACAAACCCAACAATCATACGGCTGAACACATCGATAACCAGATAGAGTGTAGGTCTACCGATAATCCAGCGTCGGCTTAGCGAACTTACTAGATAAACATCAGCGATCGTTGCGTCGATTTGAAAGAGTGACCCAGGTCCAAAAGCCATCTGAGTTGAGTTTCCCACGATAGCCCGATGACTTAAGTTATATCGACGTTCGCCTTTACGAGTAATGAGTTGGCGAGTGATATCAGAGCTTTTCTCATACCAGTACTGAAACTGCCTCAAGCTAGGTAATTTTTCTGCTGGTGGCAAAATAGGCTCCTTGGAACCATCGGCAAGTTCTCTATATCCGATGGGAAAGAACTTTTCGAGGGTAAGTTGAAAAGCCTTGGTTAAGGGTCTTTTTTGCGGGGTTTCGTAGAATAACCGGATACCTTTACGAAATTTCTTCTCTATCTCGGCATCAACATTAACTCCAAGCTCCTCATTTCTGGCTTGAGCAAGGAAGCTCTTGCGACCTCTTTTGCAACCATCACTTCGCTTCTCCTTACCTTTCTCACCGCACTTATTAAAGTCAGGTATGATGGCATTTTTTGTCTGACCTCGTTGCCAATACCGTCGTAAGTCCTTGCGAATAGTTGGTTCTGTTCTTCCTGTCTGTTTAACTGCCTCCTTGATCAACTGGCTCCGCTTAACAGGATCGAACAACGACTCTTCTTGGGTTACGATTAGGAAAATAGCAGACCAAGCCTTATCTACGCGCTGGCGTTGCTCCTCATTTAGTGCAACGTAATAGCGAAGAATTTTGGCGTAGGGATCTTCTTGCAGGATGCTGGCTCTATTAGCAGCAATTGCTGCCATCATATGCTCATGCTTCTGGAGTATGGGTTGAGCATAAGGATCGTAGATGTCGATGGTTACTACATCGGTGCCAGAGAAATCGATCCACAATATGCGGTCAATTTGAGTATCTGCTTCGTTGTCACTTTGCCAGCAGAGTAGCTGGTTGACTAAAAGGTTCATCCAACTTTATCCCTTTGGTTGATAACGTCTGCGGATGGAGCTTTCAAAAGTACGAGCTTTTTTCTAGGATTGATGGGTTGATTCAGGTCAATCAGCAATTCGCGTCTAGCCAGCATATGCCGAACTACCGAGAGGCTGTCACCTGGTTCTAAACCAAGTTTGTCATCACAATCAGCAGTGATTTCCGTAAGCGGCTCATCCCTTTGAGCAATCCACTGAATTAATAATTTTTTAGCCTCAAGAATCTCGCGCTCTGACAGAGTAAGTTTATCTTCATCAAAGCGCTTGCTTATCCAATCGATGTTTTTGGCAAGGACTGGGGGAATTTCGTGTTCAGTCACTATCCCCCAACTGATGTTTCTTTTGAGCCAATATTGGCGTTCAATCTCAAACTTTTTTATAGTCCGTTCGTTTTCCAGTTGGTCTGAAGGTTTAACTGTGCGAGCTTGATAAAAAACTCCCATGCCTTGGCGGATGGCGATGTAGAAATCCGTCGTCATGACGATAGGTTCTTGTGTCTTTGGATCAGTAGGATGACGGATGCAAAGTTTTTCGGCAATTTCTAAGGTCTCTGACAAAGGTAGTAGAGGATACTGTTCTTGGATGTCCTCAACAATTGGTGACCAGTCGAGAATATAGAAATAACGAACCTCATGCTGGCTCAAAAGCTCGTGTCTTCTTCCCGTTGTCAACCCTTTAATACGCTTGCACGTACCCATTGAGCTGACATCTTGCACCGTTAGCCAAGGCTTGTAATTGAAACCTCTACCTTGACCGCGACCTTCTTCAATCCGTTTTTCAATGACAGCCTGGGTTGTTTGTCTCTTGCGTTTAGCCATTCAGCTACTCCTTGTTATGAATGCTGGTACTCACAAAGTTGTTTCTCAAACCAGGCTGTTCGTGCATTTTTTAGGTAGGCTAAGCAGAGTTTCAAGATGTGCTGGATACTAGCACGTCACCATCGTGAATAATGTATGCAATATAGCTAATTAACTACATACTTCATACATAACTTTCTTTGAACCACTTTTTAATTTGTTTCAGTTTTTAATCTTTTGCCAGCTCCTATCCTAAAAAAATAATTACGTTTCACCTGAGACAATATTTAGAGCTTGACTGGCTGAGGTCAACGCACTCAAAATTTCAACTTTCATTGCCTTGGCTTTGGCTCGAATGCCGTCGGTGTTCTCTTGTAAGTACGTTAAGTGAGTATTAATTTTGGCAATGTAATCTAGAGAGGATTGAATTCGTTGCATCTGAGCTTCAATCGCACTACAGTCTAGCTTCGAGTTAAGAGCCTGTTGGTTTACTAATTGCTGCCGCACGATGAGAAACTGAAGGGCAACACTGAGTAACTCATGAGTAGTTGCAATCCATAATCCGTATTCACAGGTTCCTTGTGTCCATTCGCCAATCTCCTGCGCCAAGCCTTCGCGAGAATGACTCAGGAAAATTCCTGCATTCGCTTCATACTTAGCCATTGCCTTGGTTAGGCGTTTGGAAATCAGATGACGACCCCACGGTTGGGAGGGTCGATTTCTAGCTTCAATAACGATAGAAATCTCAGTTGCCGCTACTGAGTTGGGAGTGAGCTTGATGAGGATGTCACCTGGCTCATTTTCCTTGGCGACGTGGTGAATCTCAGCGCCACAAATCTTCGACCAGTCTTGGAGTTTCACCAGCACCAAGTCTTCATAGGCAGCACCCTTAGCTGTTGTTTGCTCAAGTGCTGCTTGCGTTACCTGTTTGTCTCGAATTTCCTGGCGGAGTTTGTCTACTTCCGACGCTAAGGGCTTTACTGCTTCACTGACCACACTCTTTACAGCTTTGGCTAGAGTTCCGTTGTCTGCTGTAACATTTGCTAGTGCTGCCTTAAACGATCCCTGGATGGAATCTGATAATTTGGGGTTGAGAAGGTTGGTGAGGGTTTTGAGAACGCTGCCAATAACGGAAGTTTCCTTATGCGGGTCAATATCCCGTGCTAGCAGAGTTCGGACGCCATCCACTTGAGCGGTAAGCACTGCTGCGGTTTGATTAATTTGTCCTTTGAGCGGTGCCAAAACTTGACCATTTTCCGTACCGATTTGACTGACCAACTCCTCCTCAAAAGACTGGACAATGCGGCTTACGGCTGTTTGGAATTCAGAAAGTAGGGTTTGCATCCGTTGCTCAACAAAGGCTGTATCCTGACGGGCATGAGCGACTTGGATGCAGGCAAAACCCATTTCCACACAACTCAGGAGAGTAGATTCTTGTTGGGACTCAGGCAATTGTCTCAAGTAGTTAGCTGCCTCTGGGTGACGGATTTCTAAGTCGCGAATCACAATATGGTCGCCAATAATCTCGATAGTGGAGGAAGGTAGATTGCCGTTACGGGTGGAGAAAAAGGTCATAAAACAATCGGTGTCTAGATTACACTGACTGCACCGTACTCCCTGGTTTTTCAGACGGTCAAGAAAGTTTTGTCAATTTGCAAAGCCATAACCATTTGTCGGATTACTGCCTTGTGCGCCAGCGTTCCAAAAGTGGCTGAACTCGTTCGGCATTGGTGAGGAGAAAATCAGCCATCGCCATGATTCGTTGGTACGGAAGACCCGCTTCTCGACGGCTAGCTTGTCCACCGAGCCAGTGGTAAGTGGTGGATTTGGAAAGGCAGCAGATGTGAGCCAATTGTTCATACCCTAATCCCCAACGGTAGCTGAAGTCTTGGGGGGAGATAAACATCTGATTGTGCAGCTCTAGAACTTGTTGACGTGTCTGTTGAGAAGACATAATGACCTCTGATTCAAACTACAGATGACTGATTGAGCCGTTCGATGTCTTGCTCAAAAGCGAAGTCGTAGCTGGTGATATGCCGGGAAGGACTTTGCTCATCGAGTAAAACCAGGTAATGCAGTCCAGTAGCAATACAACTGGAAGAGTGGGTGTAGATAACGCCGAGGATGCGACCAAAGTCCGGATGAGGAACTTGACGCCAGCGTACTGAATCACCGAGCTGAAACTGTTGCTGAGGTAGGATTTGGGGAATGTACTCTGGTACGGCGAAGGGTGGTATCTGAGGTGCCGGGTGAGACATAGTAGTTTCCAGATGTTGCGTGAAGCTAAATCACTGATGTTATTTATATATCACAAAATGTTATTTATAAGCTGTAGACTCACTCACTTTACTCTCTGACGATTGTGAAGTGAGTCAAAATTATGGACTAAGTATCAAACAGCGCTTTGGAAAAGCAATAAGACGCAGACGGCGAGAACTGGATTTATCTCAAGAGGAGCTAGCCGAACGGGCTGAGCTTCACCGTACCTATATTTCCAATATTGAGAGAGGGGAACTGAACCCTTCGCTAGAGACTATGGAAAAGTTGGTCAAAGCGCTGGATATAACTGTTTCTGCTCTGTTTACGAATTACGGCATTGAAGCAGATGAATGACCCAGAGAGCCGCTCTTGATTATTTAGGTGCTTGGGTGCAAGCTAATTCCCAAGCACAGGATCAAACCAGCGGTATAAACTGGTTGACCCAACCAAACATAAGAACCAGTAAGACGGCTGGCTCTACACTCTCTCAGGTCATATTCAAGCATCCCTGATTGAGGGCTGAAGGCTCATCAGTTATTTACTGGTCAGCCTTCAGTTTATTAATAAAGCGCAAATTTTAGCAAAGTTTGTAGTCTGGTCTCCCTCTTTACCTCTAGCTCATGTAAAACAGAAATACAGTCATTTACTGCTATATCAATATGACTATTTTTATTGAAGAATTACATTTAGTTTCGTTCAAAGGGTTTAAAAATTTTAAACTGAAATGCTCTCAATTCACTACGTTAGTTGGCATGAATAGTAGTGGAAAAACAAGTATTCTTCAGGCTATACAGCTTGTTCATGATGTTTGCAAATTTGTATTTGGAGGGTATGCAAACCCTGATATCCAAAGACCAGACTTTATTGCTCCTCACTGGTCGTCTAATGATAGATTCAAGTCCTCCGGGATTATTGAGCGCCAACTTTCGGGTGATCCTGATGCTTTATGGCTTAATAAAAAAACATCTACTCCATGTAAAATCACACTGAAACTATCTGGTAATTTTGAAATAAAAATAGAAATTACTGAACGAGAAAATTATAATTTAGACATATTAAAAAATGAAGAAATAATTAGAAATAAAATACAAGAACCTGTCAATCAAAAAATTGTAGAAGATTTTTTTCTGTTTTCTCCCACATTTGTTCCCCCAACTGCAAGCCTCCCTCCAATTGAGCAATTTATCCATCACCCTGAGTTAAGGCAGAAACTTGATAAGGGATTGATAGCAGAGTGCTGGCGCTCATACTTATATTGGCTATGCAATGACGGTGATAATAGGAACTCTGATCGTGTTGTTGAAATTGTGCAGAAATACTTGCCGGATACTGTGTTAAAGCTGCCTCAACTAACACACCAGAGTCCGCCACAGGTTTTGATTGAGTTTGAGGAAGATGAAACTAATTTTGATATTAGTGTAAGTGGTGGCGGACTTCGCACTATTTCAAGCTTGGCTGTTATTCTGCACTTTTCAAAGTCGAGATGTCTCTTATTGGATGAGCCAGATGCTCACCTTCATAGTACCTTACAGCACCAAGTTGCACAGATGCTTCTCGATCATTCTGTCGAGAAAAATGTGCAGGTTTTCGTAACAAGCCATGCACCCGATTTCATTGCTGAAATCCCAGTTGAGTATTTGACGTGGATTGACCGGACTAAGCAAGAAAGTCGTACTTGTAACGGAGTTGGTCAGTTTCTTGCAGATCTTGGCGCTGTGACAAAAGCTGATGCCATTCGTAACTATGGTGCAAACAAGATTCTGTTTGTTGAGGGAGGAACTAACCATACTGTACTTTCTAAATTTGCAAGTTATTTTTTTCGGGAAGATTCTACGCGGATTAACCCATTTGCGGATAGCTCTGTTATCATTGCTGAACTTCCCGATGGAAAGGGTGATAGTAAATATTTAGATGCTTTCCAAAAAATCCTATTTGAAGCATTTAGGATAGATGTAAAAATTGCCTGTATAGTCGATAACGACTATGAGCTTTTGATTAATAATTCTTCTATAAAAGATGTTGGTGGTTCTAATACATTGCTCCTACATCTGAAATGTAAGGAAATAGAAAATTACTTACTTGACTATGAGGTGATAGCACAAGCAGCAGCAGATTTAGTTGAAGAAAGGAAGAAGTACACAGGAAAAAGCATTAGCTACCCAACTGTTGAGGAAATCAAAGCTGAAGTCAATAGCATACTAGACAGCCCTGAAATTCGCAGTACTGTTAAGTGTCAACTTGTACCAAAATATCGTGAGAAGATGCTTGATAGTTCTCTAGATTCCTCAACTAAAGAACGTAAAGGAGAGGAATGGTTTGAGCAGAAGTGGAATGATGAAAACTGGCAAATAAGGAACTGCCCTGGCAAAGAGGTTCTAAAACGATTAAGAACATGGTGCCAGCAAACCTATGGTCTTACTTTAACTCCTCCTAAACTTGCCGCAACGCTCCATCAGTTGCCAGATGATGTGCAAGAAATTATGGATAAACTCCAAGAATACTTTTACAGTTGACTGAAAACAAAGCCACAAATGAGGCTTCCGAGACATTAGACTATATACTTATTTTTGACTTACAGCTCACCCCTTACCAATACCCCCCTGTAACCGCTGCTCTCGTTCCTCCCAATCCGGTAGATAGGCGCGTACATGAAGCTTTTGAATATTTTGCCGTGATTGGGAACCAGCAAATGCGCCAGCAGGTGTTTTCATTGACATTGAGTTGCTGTTGTTCGGCGCTGGTGTCTATGTATTGTTGAGCTAACTGGGAATGCAGGCAATATTAGGGCACGAGCCACCAATCATGTTTAAACTACGTTCCACCAGAGCGGTTTTCCGTCCGTCCGCAACCAGCGCTGGTGCCAGTGTTTTACCGGCTTTACCGCCGCCGATAATCATGTCGTCGTAGTATTGGGTATCCATTTCCATCTCCTTTGCGTTTGGCGTTACTTTATTCGACGATCGGGATTACTTCACAGCAGAGCTAACAGCAAAAATCTTTGAACTTTTTTTCTATGTAAAAACTATCATTGCGATCACCTGTGTATTCATGATTTTTGCTAGATTGTTGAAATCTCTAAAATGGCTTTTCTTGCCTGCATGATTAACTTAAAAACTAATGGCATGGGTAACTGGTTGCCTGTTGGATATGTGATAAAACCAATTAGACAAACACCATTTCTACTTGAATTTTTCTGAGCTGCAAGTGCAACTGCCTCTGCAATTAGCATCGTTGATAGGCGTTATGCCATTGCTGCTACAACCTCGTCCGTAGACAAAACGGCGTTGGCGATATACCCGAAATTAATCAGTGCTGCCTTGTAGCCATCGCCCAGTTCCGGATGTTGGGGCGCAGCCGTTGCATCTTTGACAACGAGTACCTCAAATCCCTGTTCGATCAAGTCGCGTAGGTGAGCTTCAACACAAATATTTGCCAGCATTCCGAGCAGAATGACCTTGCTGATGTTGCGCTTACGCAGTTGTAAAACGAGGTCATTGCTCTGCGGTCCGTAAGCTTTGTGGGGACTGACCACGATTGTCTTGCCATCTTCGATAAAGGGCTTGTAGCGCTCAAGCCAGTCAGCACCCGAACCCAAGAAACCGTCGAGGCTCAACGCACCCCTGCGATCAAACTCCCTAGATTTAAGCATCATTTGCTCCACGGTTCCGGCAAATTTCCAGCCATAGTCGGTAGGGTAGTAATAGTGGGGGGAGATGAAAACTTCAAATTCATTCTGCTTCGCGGCTTTAAAGATGCGCTCAATGTTCTCGACAGTTTTGTTATCCTTGACACTATCACCTACCAAGTCCCAGGAAACCCCTGTTTCGCTCAAGACATCGTTTTGCGGATCGATAACAACTACTGCGGTGTCATTGTTATTAATGTTCATGTCTCTCTTCGCTTGTTGATGTTCACGGTTATCTTTTTTCTGGCACTAACGAACTAGGTTTTAAAAAAGTGCTTAACACGCGCTAGAGGATTTAATTTTTCCTACAAGTTCGCTGCATCAAGATACGGTTGTTTTTATACACCTCTAAAGTTCCAGACTGCGGGTTATCTAACGTGCCATCCCACACCCAATATTGATAATTTCCATTCCGGAATTTATAGACTCGAACACCTTCTGTCGCTTGGCTAGTTCCTCCGTCTAAACTTAAATTACCGTTGGGACTGGTCGCGCGATAGAGCAGTTTACCAGAAGTATGATTCTGCCAAATATTAATGTTGTAGCCACCCCGGCATTTCGTACTCAGGATGATGCCAGCAGTAGAATCAGCAGACACTCTTAAGGAAAAATTAGCTAAGACACTGATTGGCACAGCAATGAGTAACACGGATATTTTCAGTAGTATTTTCATAGTTCTCCAGAGTGTTGTAAAACTAATTAGACTGAAATCGTTCATATTGAATTGCTTCGACATTAATTCCGAATTGAGGAGAAAGGTGCCTTTACTCAAACTCAAATTACTGTTGAGAATTGTCCGCGATAGAGTAAGTGGCTATGGCTTTACCTTCTGAAATCATTCCCTCTATACCATCCGTCCTGTTAAACAGCAGCAGCTTAACGTAAACAGTTTTCCGTATTCGTATATTTCGGCGCCTAGCTTTAAGTCGTCGTGAAGTAGTACACAGCTTTAATCCGTTGCAATGGTCTTAAATAAAACCAGTATTCAGTGTTCGCTGGGAAGTCACTGTGGTTCATCTTCCCCGGATTAGCCCAATTCGCTGAAAAGGTCAGGTTTCGGTTATTGAAAGATACACTTTTTCAGAAGAGGGGAATGTGGTAATTCTCAGGAACCCCTTTCCTTGTCAGCATTTGCAAGTCTTGTTCTGTACTCAGCCTTTGCCCATGTCTTTGCTTCCGCCTGCCACCAGCAGAGCACAGCGATTCCGATGTATCCGCGATGCGTTTACACTTCGTCTATGGCGCAGTTGCAGCTTGCTCGATGAGCTTGGCGACGGCATCTGAATGGGAAATCATCACGACATGGGACGCGCCATTTACAACAACGGTCTCCTTTGAGTTGGCCCGCTTCGCCATGAAAGAATGCACCGCCGCCGGAATGTTCAAGTCGCGATCGCCATAGATGAACCAGGACGGGGTGGACTTCCATGCAGGCGTGCCGGAGGCTTCATTAAACGCGGCTTCCATAATCGGACGCTGGGTACTAGCCATCAGTTGCGCGTCGTTAGCGGGCACATCAGCAGCAAATTGGGCGTGGAACTTGCTCTGCTGAATATACAGGTCTTTGCCACCATCGGGCAGGACAACCGGCGGCGCGAGGGTCGGCGTGAGCGTGCTGCCCGGATAACGTCCTGAGAGTTCGGCGGCAGTCTCGCCTTCCTCAGGAGCAAAGCCAGCAACGTAGACCAGTGCTTTCACATTGTTGTTACCATTAACCGCATTGGTCGTTACCGAACCTCCGTAGGAATGTGCAACCAGCACGATGGGACCGTTGATGTCTTTAAGGACGCTAGCAACATAGTCTGCATCGCTTTTGACGCCACGTAGGGGATTAGCCACAGCAACCGTCGGGTAACCTTTTGTGATCAGTTTGGTCAATACCCCGTTCCAACTGGAAGACTCGGCGAATGCGCCGTGGACGAACACGATCGTAGGCTTATTGGCTTGTGCGCTGGCAGTATTCATGATGGCTCCTAGAGAAGTGATTGTAATGGTTCCTAAAAAGAGAATGACAATCAGAAGCAGGCGAATGCCGTTCCTGAAGGTGAGCATATTCATGTTGTGACTTCCTTTGAATTCATTTCGTTGTATAGGCTGCAACCGTGATGTGAGAAATTGACGGATGTGGGTTGCGATAACGAAGCGCTGCGAAGTGTCGATCGCATCATTTCATAGGACTTACGCAAATTGAGCTTTAAAGCGCCATCAGTAGGGGCGTATAGCTATGCGCCCCTACTATATGTGGCGTTAGTGCGTAAGTCCTGATTTCACAGACCTGACTCATCGCTTAAGATCGGGCATTGTGAACGTCACTGTTTCGCTGGTGATTACTTTGTGTGTAGGGTCGGCTAGTTCAATCAGCACCTTGTGTGGACCAGGTTCCAGTCCGACCAGGATCAATGTTTCGCCGCTGGTGTCAACAAAGTGCCAGGGTGCGTCGTCAACAGTGATGTGGACATGACCAAGGCGTGGCGATACATCAAGGGCACCTTTACCGAACACCGGCAACATCCGCAGGTTCTCGGTTCGATACTGGATAAAGACGCGACCCTGTGACAGCGGTTCGGGAAGTGGTGGATCAACAATCAGCTTCGCTGGTGCTTCGTTTTCAATCGCGATCAATGGGGATGGACCGACAATATCCTTGGCGCTTGGGATGTGATTGTCCATAGCTGTCAGGTACTTGAGAATTGACCTTATGAAGTTCAATGTTCGAGATGATTCATCCTTTGCCCGAATTAGGCAGGGGTGAATTGCAGCCGTGACGAGAGATTAACTATCTCTGACTTACACAATGGGGATTGAATAAGTCAGAGTAGTTTCAAGCCTGTCATCTCTGAAACCGACAAGAACGAGGATTCATTGCAACTGGCGGTAAAAGAAACGATCGCATCCTATTGCAGATGTTTCTTCAATTCAGCGGCAGCCTGGACAAAAAGCGAACGCACTGCTGGAACCTCGGCTAAACCATTGAGCAGCCCAAAGTCATGAATCATGCCGTTGTAACGCACAGTTGTCACTTTTACCCCGGCTTCATCCAGCTTGCGTCCATAAGCTTCGCCACCATCACGCAAGATATCGCTTTCGGCAACTTGAATTAACGCCGGAGGCAATCCTTGCAGTTGCTCAATCGTCGCCTGTAGGGGAGAGGCATAGATGTCTTGGCGTTTTTCTGGGTCAGCGATGTACATGTCATACATCCACTTCATCAAAGGTGTGGTCAGGAAACGTTTCTCGCCAAATTGATGATAAGAATCCGTTTCAAAACTAGCGTCTACGATCGGCCACATCATAATTTGTAGCTTGATGTGTGGTCCTCCTTTTTCTTTCGCCTGCAAAGCAGTTACTGCTGTCATATTTCCGCCAACACTGTTGCCGACGACTGCCAGATTTTTGCCATCCACATCAATCTCCTCACCATGTTCGGCAACCCATTTTGTCGCAGCATAGATTTCATTGATCGCTTGCGGATACTGAGCATCTGGTGTGCGAGTGTAGTTGACAAAGACACCCGCAAACCCTGAAAGCACAACCAGATCACGTACCATGCGCTTGTGGGTTGGGTAATCACCCAGAATCCAACCACCACCATGAATAAAGATGAAAACAGGCAATGTGCCTTTGACTCCTTCCGGTCGCACGATGTTGAGCGTAATTGAATAACCGTCAGTAGTAATTGTCTTCTCAGACTCTTCAATGCCTGAAAGGTCTACTGCAACGGAAGCCTGTGCATCCACGAGTACTTGACGCGCTTCGAGTGGAGGTAATGTCTCTAGAGGCGCACCTCCTGAATTCAGCACTTTCAAAAATGCCTTCACTTCTCTGGAAAGACGTGGATCATCTGCAACTTCCAAAATTTTTGCGGCTGGCGAGTTTACTTGAGCAACCATGACATTCTCCTTTGATAAGTAGTAAACAATCTGTTGAAATGACACTGTTAAGTGAGTTGATTTAACAGTGATGCTTGATCAGTAGTGGTTGTGGAATGGCAATCACTTTCTACTGACATTGTTTCCCAGCCAGAACTATTTGTTACTGGTGAAAAAGTTGTTAACCTAGCGGGTTGCTGCCTTGATCGGTTGTTTCCACACCGCAGCAGCATAGAGCGAGTTCTCAAAATCGGGGGCAATATCACCTGTGATACGTGCCTCATGATGCGCCCAGTCCTCAAAGAACAAGTCGTGACTGATGCACGATACTATTGCAGGTACGTCGCGGCGGATGCTAGGTATGTCACCGACTGGCAAGCCGAAGCTGACCAAACCAGCAGGATTAAATACGTGAATGTCTTTCAGATAAGGGGCAGTGCCAGGTACTTTTTCTTGGTATTCGTGGGCGATACCGAGGTAAGGGTGCATCCCCAAATTGTCGTCGCGCAGGTCTTCTGGTGGCTCGTAGCGATCGCGCCAGAGGGCAATATGCTGGGCAAAGTCGGCTAGTTCGGGACGCTTTGTTGGGTCAACGAAGTAACCAGTGCCAGCGATCGCAAAATCAAACTCGAAAACATCATCGTTCACCTGGATGGCAATGCGATCACCCATTTTCCGTGCCGATTTCCAAGGGGCAGATAGGTGGATGTGAAAGTTCGGGAAGGCGAGCGCTCGCTTAATCGAGTTCGGTGGTGGTGCGGTGCCTGCTTGATGAAAGCGCCAAGCCTGGAACCAGCGAACTGCATCGGGTAGTTGAGGATAATTGTCATAAGCGCCAGGATAGTCCCGTACCCGCAGTAATGACAGAGATGCAAGCTCTGACCGCCGTACAAACAGGTGTACTGCCTTAGCTCCCGATTCCAACGCCACTCCTGCTGCATCGAAAGCTGAAGCCGCCGCACCCAGCACCGCCACAGTCTTACCGCGCAGTGCTTCAAAATCGATGGCATCGGCGGTATGTGCGTACAGCGTGCGTGGTAAGTCAGCCAGTACTGGAGGTATGTATGGACCACCAGTGCCAGCCACGCCATTGGCGAAGATAATTTTGCGCGTAGTTTCTACCTGCGGGACACCGTCTACCTCAAGGTGTAGGCGGAAGAAACCTGCATCTGGCTCAATCCGCACCAACTTCGTCCGGTAACGAACCTGGATACCGAGGAATTGCCGATACCAACTGAGGTACTCAGCCCAAGCCACTCGCCCAATGCGATCGATCTGCGCGTAGGCTGCCGCACCGTGCCGAGCTTCGTACCAGGCTTGAAAGGACAATTCTGGGATGCCTAGTTCTGGACCAGGCAGATTTTTCGGCGTGCGGAGCGTTTTCATCCGCGCTCGCGTCAGCCATACGCCTGCATGAGCCTCGTCATCGGCTGCATCGATCTCCGTCACGCGACCGATTCCAGCACGGCGTAGCGCAAATACAAAGGTGCTACCGCTGCCGCTGCCACCTATTATAGTGACATTGTGATCGATGCCAGGGCGATCGGGTACCCAGTTTTCGGGATCGGGACCGAGCAGGCGTAGTGCCTCGCGGGCAGCAAAATCGGGATCGGTCGTTGTTGTCATGTCGATCATGGTGTTCTCGACAACGTGGGTGGTCAGAAAGCAGCGAATATGATCTGCGATCGCGTCCCCATCTTCTTCCAGGGCAAAGTGTCCGGTATCGAGTAGATGAAACTCAAGATTCTGCAAGTCACGTTTGTAGGCATAGGCTCCTTCGACTAAAAAGCCCTGATCGTTTTTGCCCCACACGACTAACGTTGGGGGTTGATACTGACGCAGGTAGGCTTGCCATTGCAGATACAGCAACAAATTGGATTGATAGTCGTACTTCAATGCCAGTTGAATATCCGAGTTACCAGGGCGATCGAGAAGCGCTTCATCCAAAGTCCACGTATCGGGACTGAGGGACTCTAAATTTCTCGCTCCAGTGGTGTAATACCATTTCGCGCCCTTGATAGCTAGAGCCTGACGCACCCGCTCGGTATTCTCAGGTGTCTTGTTCTGCCAAAAAGCTCGCATTGGTTGCCAGAAATCACCTAGCCCTTCCGCGTAGGCATTGCCATTTTGCACAATCAGCGACTCTACCCGCTCTGGATTCTGCGTTGCAAGGCGATAGCCAATAGGAGCGCCATAGTCCATCAAGTAAAGACTGTAGCGTTTCAAGCTGATCGCATCGATAAAGCCTGCCATTACTTCGGTAAGGCGATCGAATGTGTAATCAAACTCATCCACCGTAGGCATGGAACTATAGCCAAAGCCAGGGTAATCAGGGGCAACCAGATGGAAGGAATCCGCAAGTGCAGGTATGAGATTGCGGAACATGTGAGAGGAAGTCGGGAAGCCATGCAACAGCAGAATCGTTGGGTTGTCGCGAGAACCCGCTTCACGATAGAAAATATCTAAACCATCGATTGAGACTGTGCGATATGTGGTCATGGAATATATGCGTTGTAGAAGTATGAGAAACAGGTGTTCTGTTGTTCTCATTGTTCAATATTCATTTGATTCAGAACACTGAAGTTTGCTGAGTTAAGTGACAAGTTAGAGACGGCTTTAAAGCGTTTAAATCTTAACTCAAAGAGTAATTACAGGTTATCTCCATCCAGTTATTTCAATCGTTACAGGAAAGTGCCCTATAAGTAGTGGCTGATGGACGTGAAGCCATGCTGAGAGAACCTTCTTCAACTGGTGAAGTTTTACGACAGGTTAATTTATCTCACATCCTGACGACGACCTTGCTCCTGGAAGTAGTCGCGCCAACTTTCGGGTAAAGCTTCCAGTTGAGCAGCACGGTGAAGTAACTCTAGATTGTCCTCTTTGCCAACATAAAGTTGAGTGATATTGGCAACAGTGATATTGTTGTCATCCCGGCTCACCAACTCTAAAGTGTCTCCAGCTCCGACTTCGCCCTCTTGCAAAACGCGAAAGTAAAATCCGGTTCGACGACTCGCGAGAAATCGTTTAACCATATCCGGTCGTCCAAACCGAATCCCAAGTTTGTAGCAGGGTAGGCGAGGTTGTGTCACCATCAGTTTTACAGTGCCGATGTGAAAGCGATCGCCAATGTTCACTTCCTCTTCTTTCAGCCCAGTGATCGTGAAATTTTCGCCAAAGATACCTGGCGGGAACTCTGTATCAGGCAATTCACTTTGCCAGTAATCATAATGCTCGAAGGGATACACATAGATTGCTTTGTCTACTCCTCCATGAACGCTTAGATCGGCTTGCCTATCACCGTCTAAATTGAGCGATCGCACCATCACCCGTTCGCTGACTGGCTCTTTGAAAATTCCAGTTGTAACTGTTTTCCCTTTCCAGGTCACTTCACGCGGAAGTCCTACGTTGAGAGAGATGAGTTTCATCTTTAGCTCCAAAGTTTTGGATTGCATTCAATTACGGCAGCCAACATGGGATATCGAAAAAATGAATGAGTTGCTTATCGGAGTGCTTGATTGACTAAAGGTGCAATAACCGCGATGTTTTTGACCAACTCATCAGAGAGAGAGAACCGCTGTTTTAAGTAATCAGGATCGTTGTAACTCAGCCATACCTTGCCGTCAGCCGCTTCCCACGCCAATATTTTCAGGGGTAAATCCAGAGCGATCGTCGGTTCTGTCACCATCAGCGGTGTTCCGGCTTCAGGGTTGCCAAACAGCAATAACTGTGTCGGACGCAGGCTGAGTCCAACTTTTTTCGCTTCAGCTCGTTGATCGATGCGGACAAAAATAGTGATGCCTTTTGCCTGAAGGATAGCTTCTAAGCAATCGACGGTTTCAGTTACTGAATATGGGCTGGGCTGACTGATGATGCCGTTAATTGCATTCATAGCAGCGAACTCCTCTATGGTTTTGGTGATGGGTATTTTTAGGGCACTTTAAATCTGTGCCATACCGCCATCGACAAACAGCTCGATGCCGTTGACAAAGCTGCTGTCGTCACCAGCGAGAAAGACGACGGCTTTGGCAATCTCATCCGGTGTGCCGACTCGTCCTAGTGGGATATTTTTGGCTTCAGTTGCTACGAAATCCTGCACCTGCTCATCACTCAGTCCCATGAGATTGTAACCGGGAGTAGGAACTACACCAGGGCTAATAGCATTAACTCGGATCTGGCGCTCTTTGAGGTCGAGTGTCCAATTGCGAGCAAACGAGCGCACAGCGGCTTTGGTCGCACTGTAAACGCTGAAGGCTGGGGTACCCATAGTAGTAGTAGTCGAGGCGTTTAGAATGATGGAAGCGCCCTCTGGCAACAGAGGTAGTGCCTTCTGCACGGTGAACAGCAAACCTTTGACGTTAGTGTTGAACGTTTTGTCAAAGTGTTCTTCGGTGATTGCTCCAAGTGGAACGAGTTCTCCACCACCAGCATTGGCGAAGATCACATCGAGGTGTCCTTTCTCTTGCTCAATCGTGGCGAACAGGCGATCGAGGTCTTCCATCTTGGAGGCATCGCTCTGAACACCCGTGATGTTTTCACCGATCGCTTTGACGGCGGCATCAAGTTCAGTTTGGCGACGACCGGTGATGAAGACATATGCCCCTTCGGCGACAAAGCGCTTAGCAGTGGCAAGACCGATGCCGCTGGTACCGCCGGTGACAAGAGCGACTTTTCCTTCTAGTTTTTTCATTTTGGGTTAGTCCTGTGGTTATTGAGGGGTGAAAGAGTAGTTTGCGGTGGGTTGCTTTCAACACGAGAACAATGAGGAGCAGCCTGATGTTGACGATCTGCGCTAAAAAGTTTTCCCGCATCACCTCATGTGGGGGGTACATCTCCGGGCGCACCCAGAAATTCGTCACCTATCTCAGCAGCAATGCGTTCAAATAGCGCCAGGTCTGTTGGTTCTGTCTCATCTATCGTCCCGGTTGCTGCAATCAACCGAGCAAAACCGCTGGGTGCAGCAACGACTAATGCACGCGCTGGTTTATCGCTGAGCACGCCAACGACGTGAGGAGTGCCAGGAGAAATCAGAAAGCTTTCGCCAGGGGTTAGCACAGCCTTGTTCTTACCCGCCCAGACCGTAAGCTCCCCTTCCAGCACGTAGAGTTGTTCGGAATAGCGCGTGTGGCGATGGAGGGGCGTTAGTGTACCCGGAGGGTTGTAGCCCTCGATTAGATCGTACTGACCACCTGTTGTAGTGTGATCGGCAATGATGGTGATACGATTGCCTAAAAGCCAGAAAGATTGTGTCATAAGATTGCTCTTTTCTCTTGTGGATAGGTATAAAGTTGATGTTTAATAGCCTTATTAGTCCGAGGGGTCAATCGCTGCAAATGTGCGATGTGCGATCGCTTGAATCGCTATCGCCTCATCAGGATTGCTGTCTCGATTAACTGGAAAATCATGAGATGAGTGAAGCCGCTGAGCAACCTCTTGTGCAATATGGGTAAATACATGATTCAAACTGGAGCTGTTGAGGTGTTGCGGCAGACTTTGCAACTTTTCAGGATTATCGATAGCAGTGGAGTAAAGGTGTTGCCAATTACGGTTCATTAGTTTGTCTCCCTATCTAAACTTCACGGTTTAGAACACATTGCTAGAGCGGGTCTCGTAGTGTTTGATCGTGCAAGCTCAGTGCAAATGTGTTTCACCTGATTCCGAATGAACTATCCCTATTCTTTGACGTTCGGTCAATTTAGACCAGGCAAGCTTTCCAAGATAGGTTTTAAGTTAAGTTCAATTTCAGCATCCTGAAGCGCGACTATATATCTGAATCGCTCAAAAAATCACTCTAATTTAAAAACTGAATAGCACTTAAAACTATCTTTAACCAGCAATAGAATGGATGTCATAAAACTCTCCTCAGTGAGACATTAGTTAGGGTTAAAGACCAGGAACATCAATTAATTACAGTGACAATTGCTGCCATCAACTGGTCAATATTCCAGCGACCGATATAGGAAATTTCATTAATAAAAAGTGCTGGGGCAGCCGCTACTCCACTGTTTAATCCACTTTTGATGTCTTGATTGATGCGATTGATATGTACTTGACTGGATATATCTTGCAGAAATTGAGGGATATCAAGTCCTAAATTATTGGCATACTCCACAAGATAATCGTTTCCTAACTCTTGTTGATGGGTGAACAAAATGTCATGCATTTGCCAAAACTGACCTTGGGCGGCTGCCGCTTGGGCCGCTTCAGCTGCACGTTGGGCATAAGGATGTATTTGCGGCTGTGGAAAGTGGCGAAATACAAAGCATAAGTCGTATAGCTGTTGCTGGAGCGCCTTGATTAATTGGTGAGCTTCGCCACAAATAAGACATTGATAGTCACCATATTCAACGAGTGCCACTGAAGCGCTCACCAATCCCTGAATATGATCTTGTTCAGAAATTGGCACAAGCAACCGATTATAATCATCACCGAGACTCATTGGCACCTCTTAGGAAAGGAGTGCAGCAGGTAGAGACAGATGATTGCTATAAAACATCTTTCAAAATTGGGTAAATCAATACCTCTGTGTTATCTGTTGCATACTCTCAATTTAGAGAGTTAAGTCGATTTTGTCGCTGAGAAAAACTTCAGAATATAAGCTGACAAATTATGCAGATGATAACCTGACAAATTTGACAGGTATGACGCTACAAGCTAACAATGCCCCGCCTTAATGCAACGATCACCGCTTGAGTGCGATCCTCTACACCCAACTTACTTAAAATATGATTGATATGAAAGTTGACAGTGCGTTCAGTAATATGTAGAGCCTTGCTAATGACTTGGGTACTCTTGCCCGTTGTAATGAGTTGAAGTACCTCTAACTCGCGATCGCTTAATTCTGGACTCGTCATGCGCTCTAAGAGTTTGGCACCTACCTGAGGTGGAATGTGCTTCTGTCCTTTGTGAACGGTGCGAATAGCAGCCAGCAATTCTTCTGGCTCAGCATCTTTGAGTAAATATCCTTTGGCTCCTGCCCGTAATCCCTGATAAATATCTTCATCGCCCTCGTAAGTCGTCAATACGATAATCCGAGCAGCAGGAAACTCGGTGCAGATGGCAGTA
This sequence comes from Coleofasciculus sp. FACHB-1120, assembly GCF_014698845.1. Taxonomy (NCBI): domain Bacteria; kingdom Bacillati; phylum Cyanobacteriota; class Cyanophyceae; order Coleofasciculales; family Coleofasciculaceae; genus Coleofasciculus; species Coleofasciculus sp. FACHB-1120. The sequence goes on from NZ_JACJTV010000008.1 coordinate 21,847, forward strand.
ATCGCAGCGACTCCATCCATCTGGGGCATTCGCAAGTCCATCAAAGTTGCATCTGGCTGTTCTTGACGAAAGACAGCAAGTGCCTCCTGACCATTTCCAGCTTGTCCAACAACAAGAATATCTGGCACTTCTTCTAGCATCCCGACCAAGCCCTGACGCACAACGGGGTGATCGTCTACAACCAGAACACGAATGGTATTAGGTTGATTCATGATGGTTTTTCCGGCTGATTTACGGACACTGCGATTTCTGTTCCTTGTCCAGGAGTACTCTGGATCTGGAGTTGTGCCCCAATGCGAGCGGCACGTTCTGACATCCCTAATAAACCAAAGCCAGTGTGACTAGAAGAACGATCAATGGGAAATCCCTGTCCATCGTCTTTAATTCGTAATCTGCACTGCGTGGACTGATATATCAGTTCAACGCGAATTTCGGTTGCTGTAGCGTACTTCAGTGCATTAGTCAAGGCTTCCTGTCCAATCCTGAGCAGATTATTCTCCACCTCAGAGGGTAGTGGATAGGGAATACCGATGGCTTCACACACGATTGTCGTACCAGTAGATGATTCTAGCTGGCTTGTTAGTTGCTTGAAAGCGCTGAGCAGATCGTTATTTTCCAATAAGTATGGACGGCGCAGCGCCTCTACAGACCGGCGTGCCTCTGCGAGTCCAGTTCGGGCTAAGTTTTGTACTTGAGCCAGATAAGCCTGAGCTTTTTCTGCGTCTACCGTTATCTTGCTAGCAGCAGATCTAGCGTGAATGATAATGCCCGTGAAGGACTGTGCCAGCGTATCGTGGATTTCTCGCGCCATGCGGTTGCGTTCTTCCAGAATCGAGGCGGCTTCGGCGCGTTTGCGATCGCTAATATCAAGAATCACCCCTAACATTCGCACAGGCTGTCCGGCTGCGTTATAAATTCCTCGACCTCTACCAACCAACCAGTGAATACTACCATTTGGGTAGATCACTCGATATTCAGCTTCAAAATCGGTATGGGTTGCTAGAGCTGCTGTAACAGCTTGCTCAATCCGATGAATATCTTCTGGGTGAACGCGATCTCGCCATGCCTGATAGCTACTCTCAACTTCACCTAGAACCAACCCCAGCAATCGAGCGTGGTTATCGTTCCAGTTTGTTGTATTTTCCACGATATTCCAGTTCCAACTGCCGATGTGGGTGAAATCCATTGTCAGCCTGCGTTGCTCTTCACTCTGGCGCAGGGCGTTTTCAATTCGTTGGCGCTCTTCAATCTCCTGCGAAAGCAGCAAAGTCCGCTCAATTACTCGTTGTTCCAATGTTCGGTTATAGTCCGCTAGCAGTTTCTCTGCTTGTTTGCGCTCAGTGATATCGTGAAAGGCTGTGATCGCATAAGCCACCTTCCCTTGTTCGTCAAAGACGGGAGTACCCCACACCTCAACGGGGATCGTTTGGTTATTTTGGCGAATTTCTGCGTCATCAATCGTAGTGCGTTCGCCGCTCAACGCTCGGATGATTGGCATTTTTTCAGTAGGGTAGATTTGATCTGTTCCCGTCACATAAAATTGATAAGCCTCTGCGATTTGAGCCGGCAGTACGGCAGGATCAATCCCTTTGCCCATGAGATGAATGCCCCGTTGATTGGCATAGTAAGGGCGACCCGTCGCATCAATGACGGCAATGCCCACCGGAACTGCTTCTAGAAATTGAGCCATTTTGCTTTCGCTGGCGCGTAGCTTTGAATAAAGTCTGGCATTTTCGATCGCGATCGCTGCCTGCGTAGAAAGTAGGCTTAGAATTTGCGATTGCTCCGGTGTAAATGCCCCAGTTGCCAACTGATTTTCTAGATACAACACACCGGTGAGCTTGCTTTGATTGAGCAGAGGTAAACAAAAGACTGATTGAGTCTGGTGGTGTTGAATATAGGGATCATTAATAAAATTACCTTCACGAGTAGCATCATTTAAGATGACAGATTCATGAGTACGAATCACATAATTAATAATTGATTCAGGTAGATGATTTGCAGTTGGGATAGATTGCAGCACTTGTGTAGCATAGACATTCTCACCCTCATTAAGTTCACTAGACGCTTCAATCACCCATTTTCTTGAGTTTTCCAAAATCAAAAATCCTGTTTGTGCGCCAGCATTTTCGATTAATATCTTCATCAAGGAACGGAGCAGCTGATCTAGTTCAATTTCGCTCAAAATCGCCTGAGTTGCCTTCATCACTGCCGTTAAATCAAAAGCGATATGTGAGGTATTAGAGGTAGTTCCAGTAGTAGTGCGGATTGGTGTGGAAGCCACGCTGGATAAATGAGGAAATAACTGCGGATAGCGAGCTTCTAAATCTCTCACTTTCGCAGTTGCTCCCCAACGCTCATAACAGTAATGAGCTTCTTTCATATAGGTTTGGGCAATTTTTTCCCGACCCCGCACCAGATAATGTTTGGCAGCTAATTCGTAGGCTAAGGCTTCTTCTTGAATGTACTCATTGTCTCTAGCACCAAGAATTGCTTGTTCGTAGAGTTCTTCTGCGTCAAACAACCGCCCTAAAACTCGCGCTTTCTCTGCCTCAACTAGATAATATTTATGCAAATAATTCATCGGGGCATAGTGTGCCCAGTGTTTCATTTCTTTTTGATGAGCCGCAACTTTTCTGAGAGTTTCTGGCTGTACTTGAGCACAGCTTTCAGGATATATTGCGAGTCTAGTTAAAGAATCATAGAAATAATACAAAACCTTAGCAAAGGTAGCTGTCATCTGGAGCAAATAATTTTGTGCTATGTCTGAGTTCTGAACTGCTTGATTGTACTCATAAAATAAATAGCATAGGAAAAGCTTATTAAAATGTACATTGAAGATTGCAAATCCATCATTTGTTATTTCATGCTGTGGCAGTTTGCTTTCCTCATTGTATGCTTCTCCAATCAGACGGAATGGATTAACTGAGCATCCGATTAAATTCAAGATAGACTGTTGATATACCTGATTCCAGGTAAGTGCTACTTCTTGTTTAATTTGACGGATTGCTTCACCATACTTGGTCATATTACGTTCAAGTTCCACGAGTTCTTTCCCGACCGCAAAGGAGTGAAAGCAATAACAATGAGCACAATAGGCAGCAAACTCTAAATCTCCAGTTTCAAGCCCACTTTGATAGCCTTCTAGAAATTGTGGCAAGGTTTCCCTGACATGTTTCTTCCAATGGATAATAAAGCTACTTACAATTGTTAGAGTCCGAGATTTGATTGCATGGGTATGTGGCTGTGACAAAAGTCTTAGGGCAAGCTGCCCAAATTCGTAACCAGACTCGATGTTTCCAACCAACCCACAGAGAATTAACCCAAAGTTTGCATAGGCAACAGGAGATGTAGACGCATTTCCATTCTGAATTGACAAGCTGACTTGCTTAGACGCAAATAGAGGCATCAAATTAGGAGCCGCAATTTGGGCAACGGTCGTTATCCTTGATAGGATTCTCATTGCTTCTAACTTGTCTTGTTCGACCATTTGGGGCAAATAGCTCAACTCTTCAATCGGCATCTCGCTAAAGAGTGATGTGATCGCGTCTATTTCAAGCTGAATATCTAATTCACTGAGCTTTTCGGGAAAACTGATCCCAAATTTCTGTAACACTAGCAATCCAGTATTTATTGCTTTTAATAGCTGGTTCTGCGCGATATCGGTTTGGATTTTGACTTCGTAAACTTTCACGATGTCGAAAATGGTTTTGGCTTCTTGTAAAACGATCGCCGCCCACGATTCTACCTGCTCAAAATCGCCACACAAATACGCGACTTCTGTTGTTTCTGTATATAACTCTAAGGTCAGCTCATAGTTAGTTGGCCAACTGGAGTATGTCAGCCATGCTCTACCTCTGGCTAAATAGTTTTGAGCCACACTATAGGCGATCGCAGCTTTTGCTTTCTGTCCTGTGATTAAATTTAATCTAGCAATTTCATTGCGTTCTAGTCGATCTGTGACAAGCTCAATTCCATGATTAAGATGATCGACAATTTCAAACAGTCGGTCTGATAGTCTCTCTGGCAAAGTTTTTCCGAGGAGATTGCGACCAATTTGTAAATGAACAATTTGTTTTTGCGATTCATCGATTAAGATGTATGAGGCTTGCTGCACGCGATCGTGCAAGAACTTATACTCTTGAATTAACAAGTTTTCATCTAATTCAGATAGAGGTTGAATTAATCCAACTTGTATGGCTGTTAGTAAATCTTGAAAAACCGTTTTATGTGATTTTTCACAAACAATCGATAGAGTATCTAAATTAAATTCAGCGCCGATGCAAGCAGCTAACCGGAGAATTTGCTGTGTATTTTCTGGTAGTTTATTCAACTTGTGAAGCATCAACTCCACAACATTATCAGTGATATCTTGGGCTTGGATCTGAGCTATGTTCCACTGCCAGCTTAAGCCTTCAGCATAAAAGGTCAATAAATTTTCGCTATGCAGCCTTCTCAAAAATTCACTGACAAAGAACGGATTACCCTCAGTTTTACGCAAAACTAACTCAGCTAATGGACAAACGGTGTCTGCATTCCGATGTAGCGTCTCGGCAATCAACTGACTTAACGGTTCAAGCGTTAATGGTGTTAGGGTAATTTCCTGAAGTACTGCCCCTTGTTTTCGCAGTCTCTCTAGCATTAATGCTAATGGATGCGTTGGATTTACTTCATTATCTCGATAGGCTCCAATCAAAAATAGGGATTGGGTTTGCTCATCCAGCAGCATCAACTCGATTAACTTCAGCGTTGCTGAGTCTATCCACTGCAAATCATCTAAGAAGATCACCAGGGGATGTGATTCTGAACAAAACACCCGCACAAACTGCCCAAAGATTCGATGAAAGCGATTTTGAGCTTCAGTTGCTCCAACTTCTGATACAGGCGGCTGCTTGCCGATAATTAATTCAACTTCCGGGATGATATCAATGATGATTTGTCCGTTGCTTCCTAAAGCTGTTAACAGTTGAGATCGCCACTGTTGCAGATGCTCATCTGGCTCACTGAGCAGTTGCTGCACCAATTTTTGCAGGGCATCTGCGATCGCGCTATAGGGAATATTGCGCCCAAATTGATCAAATTTACCAGATACAAAATAACCGCGCTTTGCAGTAATAGGTTTGTAGAGTTCCTGCACTAATGCTGATTTCCCAACCCCAGCGTAGCCCGATACCAACATCATCTCGACTTTGAATTCAGATTTTTCTTCATTCTTCAGTCTCAATTGTTCATTCCCCATTCCTGCTACTCTGTCAAACGCTGCTAATAATGCTTCAATCTCTGCTTCGCGCCCATACAGTTTTTGTGGAATTTGAAACTGATCGCAAACGTCTTGAATACCCAGTTGAATACTGTCAATTTGACCTGTTTCTGCGAACTTGCAAAAACCTTTTTCTAAATCTGCTTTGATACCCCAAGCACTCTGATAACGCTCTTCAGCATTTTTCGCCATCAGTTTCAAAATAATATCTGAAACGGGTTTGGGAATCGTTGGATTCATTTCATGGGGCGGAACAGGGTGTTTGGCAATATGACAATGGACTAGCTCAAGGATGTCTGCTGTGGGAAACGGCAGGTACCCGGTTAGAAGTTCATAGAATGTCACACCAAGCGAGTAAAAATCGGTGCGGTAATCGAGCGAACGGTTCATGCGCCCAGTTTGCTCTGGAGACAAATAGGCAAGAGTTCCTTCTAAACCATAATGGCTCTTGAACGTCGGATTTGTACGGCTAAATTGGGTAGCAATCCCAAAGTCAATAATTTTAACAACGCCAGTATCCGGATTGAAAACGATGTTTCCTGGGTTGATATCCTTATGAATGACATTGGCGGCATGGATTCTGCCCAAAATGTTTGTCAGATTGATCGCAAGCGGTAGAAAAGTAGCTAAGGGCATGGGACAGAAAGTCTCTGGTCGCTTATGCATCCATTGCTCTAGAGACTCTCCACCAAAATCTTCTAAGAGAATGACGAGTGTCCGTTGATAGTCTTGCTGGCTGTATGCCTTAACAACACCCTCCAGATTGAGAGAACGGGTAATTTCATATTCTTGTCTGTAGCGTGTCAGTTCTGGAGGAGAGGGATAATCTTGCTTGAGCATTTTTACGATGAGTGATCGCTCATCTTGTACTCTGATGCCCCGATACACTAGAGATACTGAACTCTCATAGATTTTGCAATGGAAGGCAATTCCAGGTAGGGCAATCATTGAACTCTCTCCCAATGAATTTCATGAGCTGAGTTAGCGCCTGTCAGACAGGCACGCTTCATGAATATACTTCCTCACACTTAGAGTTTGAATCCCCTGTTTAGGTTTTCCAGTCATTCTGGATAATTCCAACATTCTCAAATGAGAAATTTATCCTTCTTGCCAGGGTAAACGTATCTTAATTAGTGCCAGGTTCTGCCTTGGTCAACAATTCATGCGTTGAAAGCGGGCGTTGGCAGTATCCCATTGCCATTGCAGGAGTCGTATTTTTTGTCAGTCGCCAATGCGGTCTTACCCAATTGTGAATCAATCGCTGTACATCCAAAGCTCCCTTTACAAGACCAGCGCCCTCAAATCCGTTCGCCGGAAAATCTCCCTGCCTTGCAACGCTTTGAACGTTTTTGACTGCCTTTTTGCCCCACCTTGTTCGCCGTAAAAAAGCGCGCTTCCTCTAATCTCGGATCGTTCTTTTCACCAAAATCGCCACCAGCAACTTGGTCATTAGGTAGTCAATCACCGCCTCGACAAGTACCAAAATCTTCGCCAAAACAGAACCCGCCTGAAGGTTAGACGAGAGAGAGGTGAAGGTTGTCGCAGAGAATATAAAAGCTATCCCACAATCCCCCAGAAGGGGTTAGGTTGTCCGCTCTAACTAGAGAGGCTGAGAGAAAGTTATACGCCAAAATGAAGAAAATGATGACAGCAAGGCACCAGACAAAGAAGCGGGGGAATGAGCGCTCGTAATGGCAGATGATCCTCAAGAAAGTAGCAAGAATTGGGCGCTTCCGTTCTAGATTAATAATTCTCGCCTGCCCCAGCGCCGACTCTTGAATGAGCGCAGCTAAGGTAAAGTGGATCTCGTTCAGATTGACGCCGATAAAACCAGTTTTATCGGCGTCAAAATCCACATTGTCCACTAAGATAATCTTCCGTTGCAAGTTTGATCGTTTTAATCAACTGGTCACTTTCTCCCAAAAATAAACAACCAAACCGTCTTACTAGCTCAGGATGGTCAAATGCTAACTGTATCCTCTCCCTTAAACTTGGTTGTATCTTTTCCTCGTCAGAACGAACCCAAATCAAGCACTTCAGATTAGACAAAATTTCTTGATAACAGGGAATTAAGATTCTCTGGATGGCTAAAACCAGCATTTCTTAAACCGTCTCATTTGACGCAAAATTTGTGACTTTAAATAGCACACGGGATTAGCAACCGCGTAGTCATGGCGCATCAACCCCTTACCCGTCTCCACAAACTTCGGATTGAGAAACGTGTCACCAATTTCCAAACTCGAATCGCGAAAATCGTAGATGACCGCATTCATCTTGGCGATCGCGAACGTCGTATGATTGAGTTCCTGACCGTAGAGTTTAGGCGCTTTGCTTTTCTGGTCGGGGTAATTGCGCTCAAACACCAAACGCGGTTTAATCAGTAGCCTCGCCGAACCACAAGTCGGGTCATAGATTGTAGTGTAGGGTGCAGGGTCAATAATTTCCGCCATCAACCAACCCACCTCAGGCGGCGTCAAAAACTCCCCCGCACTCTGCCCCTGCCCTTCGGCAAACTTCCGCAGCAGATACTCGTAGGCATCCCCAAACACATCCGGACTCGTGTTTTTCAACCCCAACCGATGGCGACTCACCACCTCCACCAACGCCGCCAAACGGTCATCCCCCAGAGTCCGCTGACCGCTTTGAGTTTCGTTGTAGTCTTTAATATCCAGCACACCCTTCAGTTCCGGGTTGAGTTCCGTCACTTTCCGAGTCGCAGTGGTGATAAACTCCCCCAATCCCTCCTCACCGTGATTGCGGATTTTGTCCCAACGATACTCATCCGGGATGTAGTAGCGCACCATCCGGTCTTTGCGTCCGGTCGTTATAGCATCCTTATGGTCAGCCTCAATCACCTCATGGGCAGTCTCTTCATCCCCAAACTCCTCCACATGACGGGCAAACTCATCATCAAACACATCCGAGAGGCGCTTGTAGAATACCAGGGGTAGAATAAAATCCTTGAACTTCGGCGCGTCAGTCGTGCCGCGAATCGTACACGCCGCATCCCACAGCCACGTCTCCATCGCCGACACCTCCAGCTTCTCATCCTCTGGCGCTGGAAATTTCAGTTCAGTTTGCTCAGTTGATTTGATGGATTTGGTGGGCTGCTGCTTGCTGCGACGTGGCACTATCTTTGATTTCCTCTTGAGTCGGGAGTTGACCGGACACCATTTTAAACTACTGATAGCTTGGCTTTAGACGCCACTCCCTTAGTATTCCCACCCGCCAAGGCGCAAGTAACATCCAATTCTTCTGGGTTTTGGATTGGGTTTTAGCCTGGAATGTACATATTGATTCTCGGTTAAAGTCTACAAGTAACACCAAAGCCCTCTAACTACCGATGAATTCTATACAACTCGACTAAGGTTTCCAGTCGTGTGCCAAAAAGAGTAGTTAAAAACAGAAAACGCGAACAAAGCTGATCAGCATTCCATTGCTGAGTCTTTGTCCACGCTTTTCAAGAGAGATCGCTAATTAGCTAATCTGGCTGTAGACTTTAGGTACTTATACCTGTGTGCCAGTTAGTAAAGAACTCTATTGTTCACTTAAGAACTCTATTGTTCACTTAAGAACTCTATTGTTTGTGTACAACGGACAACAGTAACTCTATCACTTCAAACGCCCAGAACGTAGGATGCTTACAATTAGCCACAAACCCAGGAAGCTAGCAGCAGCAAATAAACCATTGCTTAATAAAGATAGCCCCCCTCCTGTTTGAGCATTGCTGGAGATAATCGCCGCCCCGATAATTAGGGAACCCACTACAACACTGAAAGAAAGGCGGTTAGCAGAGTTCTCCAAACTTCGGCGAAATGGAATGATGTCTGGCATCTTGATATTCCACTTCAAAGTTTCAGAAGTAATTCTTTCGAGCAGCAACTCCACTTGGCGGGGAGATTCCAAAGACAAACTTTTGATATCTAAAGCTGTTCTCAGCAAAGCTTGCAACGGGTCATCTCCGAATAATTGACGCCGGAATAAATCGGTCATCAAAGGCTTAATTTCCTCGATGAGATTTAAGTCTGGGTCAAATAGATGCCCTGTGCCCTCTAAATTTGCTAGCGTTTTTGAATATAATCCCATATTGCTAGGCAACCGGATTTTATTGTCACGGGCGACTTGCAACACTTCATAAAAAACTTGACTCAAATTGATTTGTGACAGACTCAGGTTGTAATACTTTCGCAACAGCTTTTCAAAGTCACTTTCTAACTTTGCTAAATTTGCTGGTTGAGCCGATTCAGCTAATTGCAAAGTCAACTGACTACAGCGACGGGCATCAATATTTGCGATCGCTAACAGCATCTCAGTTAAAATCTGCTGAGTGCGGGGGTCTAGTCGACCGATCATCCCGAAGTCAAGCAGCGCTACGCGACCATCTCTCAGATAAAAAATATTGCCTGGATGCGGGTCAGCGTGAAAGAAACCGTCCAGATACAACTGTTGAAAGAATACGCGACACAGTAGCCGAGTGATGTCTCGCCGCTGGTCGCTGGGGCTTTTACCGTCGTTGATTTGCTCGAAATTTGCCTCTAACAGCGGCACCCCATCTAGCCATTCCAGCACCAATAGCTTTTGGGTGGTTAACTGCCAAATAATTTCTGGAATCACCACCTGCTTCGGGTCAAACCAGCGGCTGGTTGATAAATTGCGGCGTAGCTGGTTGGTGAAATTAGCTTCTTGGGTAAAATCAAGCTCAGCCAGCAAAGCATTAGAAAATTCGTTAGCTAAAGCGACAATATCGATATCTGGCCCAATATCGGTGCGAGCAACTAAATCGGCTAAACCTTTAATGATGGAAATATCTTGAGAGATAATCGCATCAATTCCAGGTCGCTGCACCTTTAGAGCCACTTCCCGCCCATCTGCTAAGGTGGCGCGATGCGTCTGAGCAATTGAACCAGCAGCAACCGCCACCGGGTTGATGGTACTGAAAACTTCCTCCATCGGGCGATCTAATTGCTTCCGGATCACCACTTCAACCTCTGACCAAGGCACGGGCGGCACCTCAGATTGAAGCGTTGACAGTTTTTCAATGTAGTCCGCCGAGAGTAAGTCCGGGCGAGTCGAGAGCAATTGCCCCAGCTTGACGTAGACTGGCCCCAAATCCACTAAGATGTTGCGGAGGACGGCGGGGGTCGGCAGTCTCGGTTCATCAGCTTTACCGCCGGTCAAGAGCCGTCTCATGTAGTCCCAACCGTTGCGGAAGACGACTTCAAGGATTTCGCGTTGGCGAGAAGTGGTTTGGGTTAAGGAAAACACGGGTTTTGCGAATGGCGAATGGAATTACGGAAGTATGGCTAATGGCTGTTGAACAATTCGCAATTCGCCATTAGCAATCATCCTCCTTATTAATACTTCATACTTTCAACTTCTGCCTTCCGTTGGAGGGTAGATTACAGCAACTTTTCGAGATTGGGATCAGCCCGTAGCAACTCAAGAACCTTTTTGATTTCTTGGGTGCGGTCTTTTTTGACAATCAGCGTGACATTGCGATCGCGCACAATCACTACATCCTCCATCCCAATCGTCACAATTACCTCATCCTCACCCTCGGCGTAGAGAATCGCCCCTTGCGTATCCATCCCCACATGAGTCGCCAGTTCCACGTTCGGCTTATCCCCTTTCAGCAACCGTTCGATGGCGTTCCAATCTCCCAAATCGTCCCAGCCAAAAGACACTGGCAGCACATAAGCCAGCTGCGTCTTCTCCATCAGCGCATAGTCGATACTCTTCTTCGGCACCTGAGAGTAAGCTTCGACACCTTTTTCTTCGAGAAGATGAATAATTTCCGGCGCGTAAGTGCGGAGTTCATCTAGCACGACCCCAGCTTGAAAGATGAACATTCCGCTGTTCCAGCTGAATCGACCCGTTGCCAGAAACTCTTCCGCCGTCGGGCGGTCGGGTTTTTCCGTGAATCGGCTGACGCGGTAGGCAGGAAATTCCCCAACCTTGCCAGTTTCTTCCCCTTGCTCAATGTAACCATAGCCCGTCGATGGATAATTCGGCTGAATCCCCAGCGTCACAATCGACGGCTGAGTTGCTGCCAAGCTGGCACCAGCTTCCAGCGTTTGTTGAAAAGCCTTCTCATCAGCGATCCAGTGGTCGGCGGGGAAAAAGCCCACAACGGCGTTTTCTCCATAGCGCTTGGCAATTTCCAGTGTTGTCCAAGCGACCGCTGGGGCAGTATCGCGCCCCTCTGGTTCAACCAACAAATTTTCTACGGGTAGCTGGGGCAGTTGTTCTTTCACTCCATCTGCTAGCAAAGCTGAAGTAACGACCCATAGCTTTTCCCAGCCTCCAGCCAGAGATAACAGCCGGTCGGCAGTTGCTTGCAGCAAACTCTTGCCGCTGCCATCCAAACTTAAAAACTGCTTGGGTCGGTGCTTGCGGCTGAGGGGCCAGAAGCGTTCCCCTTTACCACCGGCGAGAATGACAGGTATTAGCGATTGGTTCATTTTTGGCTTTAGCGATTCTTTTCGGCTCTATGTTAACCTTGACGCGATCGCGATCGCTGTTTAACCTTTGTGCCCACTGCCGATAAAACGCCTCGTGCAACTTCTCTCCCACTTTCTGTAGAAACCAACCTGTAGAAGCAAGCTTAAGGCACCCCTGCAATGCAATGTCATTTCCTTTGGGAGATGGAGAACCTGAAGTTATAATCCACCTTGGAAATAAGTCTTCAGAAAGATACATCTAGTCTGCGATTGTGGTCGTGAGGTAAACGTGGAAGAAGGTATCAAAAAGTCTCAAACCAGTCCAGACTCCGAAATGGAAACGTCTAAGGGTTCTGGCAATCAGCAGGCACCCCATACAGATGCCGTTGATGACAATTCCGATCCCTCACCCCAATCGCAGACAAGCGATGTCGCAAAGAAAGTCTCGCCCCAAAGAAAAAGCTTGGGACGGCGCTTGTTATGGATTGCTGCCTTTATTGTCACAGCAACAGTTTCTGCCACAGTGGGAGCAACGTTAGCACTGATTACGCCTTTGTCGCCGATCGTTGCCTCCCAGACCCCAGGACAAAAGACCGCGCCTGATGGCTGGGGTAGGGGCTTTCAGTACCGTCTGGCGCGACCCGTCAATATCCTGGTTATGGGAATTGACCGCCTCCACAACTCACCGGATGACTCGCCGGATAATTTCACCGGCAACAGCGATACGATGCTGCTGTTGCGGTTAGATCCGACCGACCATTCTGTGAAAATGCTTTCCATTCCACGAGATACGCGAGTGGAAATTCCCGGCGTTGGTTTTAATAAGATCAATCAGGCGAATGTTAACGGGGGCGCACCCTTATCTGCACGAGTTGTCAGTCGCACCTTAAACAACGTGCAAATCGATCGATACGTGCGAGTTACCACCGATGCCTTTCGGGAGTTAGTGGATTTGGTGGGCGGAATTGAGGTATTTGTTCCTCGCCAGATGTCCTATGTAGACGAAACCCAAAAACTCAAAATCGATCTTTCCCCAGGCTGGCAAACTCTCAATGGTGACCAAGCAGAACAGTTTGCGCGGTTCCGGAATGACAAGAATGGCGATATTGGTCGGGTTCAGCGACAGCAAGCCCTTCTCAAGTCATTGCGGCAGCGTCTAACGAACCCCGCTGTATTCCCTCGATTGCCTCAATTAATCCGGGTGATGTGGAAGTACGTTGACACGAACCTCAGCCTAGAAGAAACCCTAGCACTGGCAAATTTTGGCATCAACTTGGAGCAAGATGATTTCAAAATGGTGTTATTACCCGGTCGATTCAGCGACCCCCAAGAGTACATCGCCAGCTATTGGATTCTGGATTCAGAGGGCAAAGATCGAATCATGAGCCAATATTTTGGACAAGAAATGATGGGAACTGTAGAGGCAAGCCGTTCTCTGACCAGGCTGAGAATTGCGATCCAAAATGCCACGGAGCAGCCTAATATCGGTTATCGCGTTTCTGAATATCTGGCGGCGAAGGGATTTGTGAATGTTTATGTCGTAAATGATTGGCCCGACCGCGAACGCCAAACTCAAATTATTGTGCAGCAAGGCGACTTAACAAAAGCCGCAGCTTTGAAAAAAGTGCTGGGCGTCGGTCATATTGAAGCGGCTTCTACAGGCGATTTGGAATCTGAGATCACCCTGCGAGTGGGTGAAGACTGGCTCGATACAATGAAAAATGTAAAATGAATTGTAAGAATAGTAAATACACCTAGCAAATAGAATTGCGCTCTTTTTACAAGCATTGGGATGCTCCCGAAATGGAAAGCCCAATTTTCCGTTTAATTTTTGATTGATTCTATGCAACCTTTAACTTCAAAAGCCATTAAAAACTTTGTGGTGCGCGTGCTTAGCGCTATCTTGCTATTAGCTTTGGCATGGCTGTGGGTGATGTTGAGTGCTACTCCTGCGTTTGCTCAGGTAGGGACAATTAATTACACCAATATTAATTTGGAAAATCGGGATTTCTCGAATGCTGATTTAGTCGGTGGGGTATTTGTGGCGGCTGAAATGCGAGGAACAAACTTCCAGGGAGCTGACCTTACCAATGCGATTCTCACCAAAGGAGTTTTATTAAAAGCAAATCTAGAAGGGGCAAACCTAACAGGGGCTTTGATAGACCGAGTAACGTTAGACGAGGCTAATTTAACCAACGCGATTTTAGCAGAAGCGACGTTGACGCGGACTCGCTTCTACGACACCACCATTACGGGTGCTGATTTTACGGATGCACTGATTGACCGCTACGAAGTATCTCAGCTCTGTCAGCGAGCAGAAGGTGTGAACCCAGTGACGGGCGTTTCTACGCGGGACAGCTTAGGCTGTCGCTAAGCTGTCGTTTGCCAATTGTTGCATTGGCTCCCAGTTGAGGACATCTTGGAGTAATGCCTGATAGCCTGAGACATTGGGGTGGAGTCCGTCTTCTGTAAGATGCGATCGCCACCAATCTTCACCCCGATTCATCCACATCTCGAAAATATCCAGATAAGGAATCTGTCGCGCCTGACACGCTAGCCGCGTTGCTTCTTTATAGCGATATTGATCGGCGTGATTATAGTAAAAACAGTCGAGAAATGGCATTTTCGCTTCATCTACCGGCACCATCCCGACAAAGAGTACCGGACAGAATCTTTGGGTTAGCGTTGCGGTTGCGCTATGAGTACATCGCTCTAGCAACAAAGTCATTTCTGTTTTGAAAACTTCAAAGTCGGTAAAATTTCGCCCAGTCGGCCGAGCCAGCCGAGCCGAATCATTGACTCCGACTGATAGAATAATTGCATCGGGTACGCGATTTCTCAGCTCACCGCGATGGCGAAACTCCTGCTCTAACCGCTGTTGCACTTGGCTGATGCCGTCACCCCGGACACCCAAATTGTAGAGAACGTGTCCCGGACTATCCGGCAACATCCAGCGACGTCGCAGCCGCTCTACCCACCCGCCACCTTCCGGATCGCCGAATCCATAAACAAGACTGTCTCCCAGTGCTACAAGCTTCAGAGGATGGCGCTCGCTTTCAGGAAACGGCTTAATCGTAGGAGGGACAAGGGTTTGCATGGACTGTAATCTCGAATTTATTTCCAGAATGATATAGATAGATTGATAAGAATCTACATAATATTAAACGATTCTTTGTCTTGAAAGAAATTCTTCAGTGAATCTCCAGGCGGTGCTAACAGCCACAAAAATTGGGGACTCCTGCTAGACTGAAGGGTGCAAGGTGACAGGAGGGTCGCGCGACTGTGCGCCGCTACTCACGAACAACAATTAACAACTAATCCAACGTGATGCAAAAGCGTTTCAAGTTTGATACAACCGAAGTTTTACTCCGGGCTGAAGAGCTGGTGAGTGCTGCTTCCAATCGCTACCGGATTACCGTTCAAGTAGCGAATCGCGCTAAGCGCCGTCGCTATGAAGACTTTGATAATGTTGACGATCCGATGATGAAGCCAGTGCTGCGGGCGATTCTGGAAATGTCCGATGAGCTAACGCAACCAGAAATCATTGGCGATTAGATAAAAAACAAGAAGCAAGATGAAGCGACAAACCAGGAAATTTCCCAAGCGAATGCTACGTTTTGCCGTTGCCTCTCTAACGGTGCTGTTTTTATTTCCTTGGGGAAGCATCTTTGATCCTTCATCCTCGCTCTTTCATCTTTCCGAACAGCCTGCCATTGCTCAGATGTACGGAACCCAGGATGTCTGGCGGCAAGTTTATCAACGCCTACCGGATTTGCCGCTAGAAAATCAATACATCAGTAAGGAGACTGGCAAGCAGGCATCGGAAAATACGCTAGTGGGGCGCATCATCCGGTATCACGTTTATGTAAAGTCACGTCCACCCAACTATCGGCTGGACTGGAAACTGACCTTGGCGGACTATCTGGGCGCAAACGAACTAATCGAGGAGTCGCTATATCCCGGTTATGATACGTTGCAGAAAAATCCCATGCAGAGCGATCGCGCGGTCATTGAACGTCTGAATCGACCGCAACGAGACGCCTTAGTTCAAGTCCTCGTGAGCCTGTTCACTCCCAATTCTCCGCAGCAGGCACCCGTACCTTCTCCCAGCGCTTCGCCTCAGCCACAGGCAGCACCCAAACCCAGTGGAGGGCTAGCACTGCCTCAGCCAGGAGATGCTCAGTTACTCAAGTAATGAGAAATTAAAAATTAAAGAAAAAATTCTAATTAGTAGGGCTTATGCTTTAACCGGCAATCCCAAAGATGAGGTATGGGTTTGGGGCATTCAAACTTCATTGTTTGACGATTAAATCGCGATCGCGATTTATCTGAAGTTAATCCTCAAAAGCCTGAAACGACCAAAATTGGTTAATCCATACAACAGGAATTTTGTACAGTGCGTAAGTGCTAGATTCTTCTAATTTTTTATTACCTTCATGGAACGTCTCATTAAAAGTGGAGTTGGCTGGCGCATTGGGTGGAACCCTAACACGACTGAGTTTAAAGGGTTAGTCGGTGGGGATGATTGGGCGATAGAGCTGACAGAGGCAGAGTTAAATGAGTTTTGTCGCTTACTGGAGCAATTGGCAGAGAGTATGAGCCAGATTGCCGCTGAGTTGATGGAAGAGGAGAAAATCGCCTGCGAAACCGAAAGCGACTTACTTTGGATGGAAGTGGAGGGCTATCCCCACGCTTACAGGCTTCGCTTCATTCTCCACACAGGACGGCGGGGCGAGGGTAGCTGGACTCCTGCCGCCGTGCCTGGGTTGATGCAAGCGGCTCAAATGTTAAAGGTTTTCTAGATTGCATCTTGACAGCTTTAAATAAGCTGATATACAATATAAGACTGTGTCGGGGTGTAGCGCAGGTTGGTAGCGCGCAGCTTTGGGGTAGCTGAGGTCGTGGGTTCGAATCCCGCCACTCCGATTTAGTTCGTCCGGCAGAATCCGTTAAGTTGAAAGTGGTAAGTTCTCCTTAGAGAGATAAAATCGCTCATCATTGTCATAGACGTCATAGACGCTAATGGCTTAGCGTGTAGAGAGCCTGTATCGCGGTTATTGTTGCGGAGCGATCGCTTATGCTCAGACTTTTAACCAGCCGCTCTCTGCTGACAGCAGCTATTTTTCTGGCTGTGGCATCGCTTACCCTAATAATTGTCCTATTTACTAAGCAGCCAGTTATGACATCTCAACCCCAGCTGCTAACTGATCCCTTTCTACAACTGCCGACCAAAACAAGCGTGCGAGTCGTGTGGTTTACTGAGTTTGCTGGTGAGCATCGTGTTGCCTACGGAGAGAATCTTGCTCACAGTGTCGTCGCCAGTACCACCAAACTCAGCCGCACTCGTGAGGATAGTCAATCGCGGGTCGGAAATCAGACTCAAGACGGTCAGATTTACCAGCAGCCGACCAGCCGAGACATCTGGCGGCACGAAGCGGAGGTGGCTGGCTTAACTCCTGGCAAGCGAGTTTCTTATCGCGTCACCAGCCTGCGGGAAGATGGTACGAGCGTTAGCAGTGAAGTATTCACGCTCGCCCCCAAACCCACACCGGGGACATCACTGAAAATTTTGCTCACTTCCGACCACCAGCTCAAGCCGATGACATCTGCCAATCTTCAGAAGGTCGTTGAGACAGTCGGGCAAGTAGACGCTGTCTTCTTTGTCGGTGACTTAGTCAACATTCCCGACCGTGCCTCTGAGTGGTTTGATGATAATCGAGGGGGTGCCTTTTTTCCTTGCCTCCAAGGTCGCAGCAACTACGAACTTGAACACAACGGTGTCAAGACACTTTATCGGGGCGGACAGATAATTCAAAACGCGCCAATGTTCCCGGCGATTGGCAATCATGAGGTGATGGGGCGCTTCTCGATGGAGAGCAGTTTAAACGACCAGTTCGATGACGCTTATCCTCGCTGGGCTGCCCAAGAAATTCATGCCCAAAAGGCAGAGGCAAAAAAGGCAGAGGCAAAAAAGGCAGAGCAACTAAACCCCGGCGACAACACGAAGCGCAATTTCGGGTCTCTTCAACAGTTAAAAGATAATTCTTTTAATACCGATACTTACGAAGAAATTTTTAGTTTACCCGAAAGCAAAGAAGGTGGAAAAAAATATTACGCCGTCACCTTTGGTGATGTGCGGCTAGTAGTACTTTTCGCAACCAATACGTGGCGTTACTGGGGACTAGATGAGAAGACAAAGGGAAGATACCGCGAACGAGAAAAACACTTAAATAGCCCGGAAAAGTGGGGATATGGACAGCACATCTTCGAGCCAATTGCCAAGGGGAGCGAACAATATACCTGGCTCGAAAGAGAACTGAATAGCCCAGAATTTAAGCAAGCAAAGTATAAAGTCGTGATGTTTCATCACCCGCCGCATTCTCTAGGCGATAACATTGTCCCTCCTTATACCAATCCGGTGCAGATGATCGACCGAGATAAAAATGGCAATATTAAATCGGTGCGTTATCAGTACCCTAAAGAAGCAGATTACCTTATCCGAGATGTGGAGCCACTGCTAGAGGCTGCTAATGTGCAGTTAGTATTTTATGGACACTCGCACCTGTGGAATCGCTTTGTCAGTTCTAGCGGGATGCACTTTTTAGAAACCTCGAATATAGGCAACTCCTACGGTGCAGCGTTGGGCGAAAAGAAGAGACCTGTACCCAAAGAGTATCAAGAGAATGAGGCCGTAACAGGCGATCCAAATGGGTTGGAGGCAGTAGTACCGACCATTACGCCGCTGATAAGTGAAAATGGGAAGCCATTGCCGTATGTGGCGAGTAATGAGATTACGGCATTTAGTATCTTCAACACGGGAACGGGTACGGTGAGCAGTTACCGTTTTGATACACGAAAACCGGACTCAGAGGTGGTAAAGTTTGATGAATTTAAGCTGAAATAGAGGAAATTTAGCTGCCGATTTATCGAGTTGGCAATGAACGCGATCGCTCAATCATTCTAAAAAGTTATTATTTCACCATTTTGCAAGCATGAATTGGCTAAAATTAGGTGAAAAAATCTCCTTTACAGTTACTCTTATAGCAATCCGATATGAGTTGTGAGATGCCAGCGGTTTTGATTCCCGACTTCAAGCGAGAAGTCGGGGATTTCGCCTTCACAATCATTGAAGAGATAGCACAACTTAACTATCTCGAATTGAAGGAGCCATTGCCAAAGTTTCTGCTGCTTTTTGCATCGCTTCAAGATCCGAAGATGTCCAGGTACGAGCATCCTGACAATTATGGGCAACTAGCAATCCCCACAACCGAACGGAATTGAGAATTGGCACCACTAAATTAGCACGTACCTTCATCGTGCGGAGAAAATCGCGGTGGCAAGGGGTAATCGGTTCTAATTCAATATCTGCGATCGCGCGTACCCTTCCTGCTTGGTACAAGGCGGCATATTCATCATTAAAACAATCATCAGGGCCTGTTGAGCCGAAGATCGAGTATTCTCTAGACCTCAAGGACTCAAACGTAACCTGCCCTTTCCATTGGCGAAAAAAGTAATATAAAATTACGCGATCGACTTGAAGCAAATCTCTTAGCTCGTCGGTCGTCTTTTGAACTAAAGCATCTCGCTCGATACTATTGGCAAGACGGTTAGCAAATGTTCGCAAACCCGGATCACTATCCTGTATAGCAGGACTAGAGTCAGAATCTCTGTTGAAGTTACTTTGCACGAGAAGACAAATCCGACTGAGTTATGACAATTTAATGTTTTTTATCATAACTCTAGAATTATCAAAATAGCATCAACGCTAAAAGTCGAGAGATTGATTTTAAAAGCGATCGCTCTTGTTTTTGGGGGTGTGCAATGTCCTATACAGCAGAAATTTACATTTTAGACTTTTTGATTCACCAGGAATTGGCTTTTTTGTTGCTGAATTGGAATCTCAATTAAGAACTCTGTACCTTGTCCGGGTGCTGAAATACACTTCAGTTGACCGTTATGCTTATCTACGATTTGGTAGCTAATGGACATCCCCAAACCTGTCCCAGAACCGACCGGCTTAGTTGTAAAAAACGGATCGAATAACCGACTGCTGACTTCTTCTGTCATTCCTGAGCCATTGTCAACAATCTGAATCCTGACTTGATTAGGCTGCACCATAGAAGTCCGAATCCAAATTGTCGGAACTTCTTTGGGGTTCATGGTTGATGGTTTATTGCCGTGAACGGCGAACCGCAAATAAGGAACTGCTTCGAGAGCATCAATGGCATTGGTCAAAATATTCATAAACACCTGATTGATCTGTCCCGCATAGCATTCCACTTTGGGTAGGTTGCCATATTCTTTGATGAGCTGAATACCCGAACGATCTGGTTTTGCTTTTAGACGGTTTTGCAGGATCAGCAGCGTGCTATCGATGCCTTCATGAATATCGACAGTTTTCATCTCTGCCTCATCAAGACGAGAGAAGTTTCGTAAACTCAGGACGATTTCGCGGATACGGTCAGCTCCTACCTTCATGGAAGATAGGATTTTAGGCAGGTCTTCAAGTAGGAAAACCAGGTCAATTTCTTCCGCCTGAGCTTGAATAGCGGCGGGTGGCTGGGGATAGTGTTCCTGGTAGAGCTGAAGCAGGCGTAGTAAATCGAGAGCGTATGCATTAGCGTATGAAAGATTGCCGTAGATGAAGTTAACGGGATTGTTAATTTCGTGGGCAACCCCCGCAACCAACTGTCCTAAAGAAGACATTTTTTCACTATGAATCAGTTGAGCTTGGGTTTGCTTCAATTCGCGTAAAGCGTGTTCAAGCTGAGCGGCTTTAGTTTGGGCAGTGTTGGCGGCATCAAGTTGCTGGTTGTAAAGTTCGGCTTGGTTAATGGCGATCGCTAGCTGGTTGACAACCGCCGAGAGTAATTCCACCTCGCTGTCCGTCCAAGGTTGGACTTGGTTCCGGCGATGACAAGCCAAGGCACCGAGTTCGCCACTCGGCGTCTGGATTGGTAGCGCCAGCGCCGACTGAGTGCCTGCAACCAGTAACGTTTGCGGAATGGCGGAATCGTTCGTACTTTGTACTTCATCCATACGAAACATTTCTAAATTCAGCATTTTTTCCTCAAACTTGGGAAAAAATCCCGCAGGATAGAAGCCAAGCCAGCTCGCTTCGGTGGAAGTTCTCGCTTCCTTGACGATCTCCCAGCCAGGGGATGAGGGAGTGTGGCGATACCAAGCGAAGGTGCATAACTCAATCCCCATCCGGCTTTGGATTGCCCCGACAGCGGTTTCTAGAATCGTATCTAGATCGAGAGTATTCCGGATCTGGTTGGCTAAACGGTTGAGCAGTTCTTCCTGCTGAGCAAGTTGTCTAAATCGAGTTTCCGATTGTTGCAGAGCCACCTCAGCCTGCTTGCGTTCGGTAATGTCGGTGGAAATGCCGCAAACTGCATAAGGCATCCCATTGTCGTCGTAAAGCGGAAACTTCATCGAAATATAGGTGTGTAAGCCGTCGTCTTGAGGAATCACTTCCTCACTTTCCAAAGCAATCCCGGCTGCGAGTACCTTTTGATCGTTCGCTTGCAATGCCTCAGCGACTTCATAAGGTAAGTACTCGAACTCTGTCTTCCCTTTGATTGCCTCTGCATCTACGTTGAGCAAGTTAGCACACTTGCGGTTCATCAACATATTTCGACCTTGAATATCCTTGACGTAGATAGCGGCTGGGGAGTAAGCCAGGATAGATTGAAGCCGTTGTTCGCTCTCCCGGAGTGCGGCTTCAGCCTGTTTGGCACTCGTGATGTTTCGGGCGGTGCCTGTAGTGCCAAGGATGTTTCCGGCGTCGTCCTTAGATGCGATCGCGTTAAAGCTTATCTGGATCGGCGTTCCATCTTTACGCAAATGCACCGTCTCGTATTGGACATACGGCTCACCCTCCAGTAGGCGCTGATGTACTTGCAAGTTCTTCTCTAGTTGTTCCGGTGGTTGGAAATCGCTGAACAAACGTCCGATCATTTCTTTGGGATCGTAGCCATGCATTTCTTTGACGGCAGAGTTCACAAATGTAAATCGGCCCTCTCTATCCACCGACCAAATCAAATCCTGGGAAGTCTCGACCAAATGGCGATATCTTTTCTCACTCGCCTTCAACGCCGCCTCTGCCTCTTCCCGGTAGGCAATTTCGCTTTGCAATTGCCCAATGGCATCTCTTAACTCACGGGTACGCTCCTCAACGCGGATTTCCAGGTCTTCTTTGGCTTTCTTGAGTGCTTCCTCTGCCTGTTTGCGCTTGGTAATTTCCCGTGCTACCCCAATTAAACCGATGACGTTTCCTTTGGGGTCGCGGTAGACGCTTTTTGTGGAAAGAACCGTCCGGGTAATCCCTCTGGTGAGTATCGTTTCCTCGACAATTTGAGTCACGCCCGTTGTCATGATTTGGCGGTCAGTCTCTATGACTGGATGTGCCAACTCTGGAGGCAGGAACTCGGTATCATCCTTGCCGATAATTTTCCCTTCCGGTTTGCCCAAGACAGTAGCACCCGCCGAGTTGATCATCAGATAGCGACCCTGAAGATCCTTC
The DNA here is from genome assembly GCF_014698845.1 of Coleofasciculus sp. FACHB-1120. Taxonomy (NCBI): domain Bacteria; kingdom Bacillati; phylum Cyanobacteriota; class Cyanophyceae; order Coleofasciculales; family Coleofasciculaceae; genus Coleofasciculus; species Coleofasciculus sp. FACHB-1120. The sequence continues at coordinate 44,075 of NZ_JACJTV010000008.1, forward strand.
ACATAGATGGCATCCGGGGTGCCTTCAATCACCGCGCACACAAGGCTGTAGCTGAATTCCAGTTCTTCTTTGGCTTTTTTCGCAGTTTCCTCTGCTCTCCGGCGCTGGGTGATGTCCGTGTGCGATCCAGCCATCCGAATCGCTTTGCCGTTGGCATCTCGCAGCGCTGCTCCCCGCGCTAAAATCCACCGATAGGAGCCATCTTTGTGCTGCAAACGATGCTCTAATTCGTAATCAGAAGCTTGGCTATTTCTTACATAAGCTTGAAGGGTTGCGATCGCGCGATCGCGGTCATCGGGATGCAGGCGTTTTTCCCACTCTTCTATCTGATTGGGCAACTCATGCTCTTCATAACCCAGCATCTTCTTCCAACGAGGCGACAAATAGGTCTCGTTGGTTACTAAATCCCAATCCCACAATCCATCTTTAGAACCTTGAACTGCTAAATCAAACCGTTCTCGGCTCTTCCGCAACGCTTCTTCAGCAGTTTTGCGTTCGGTAATATCTTCAAAGGTGCCAAGGATGCCTACCACGTTTTCTTCACCATCATGGAGTGGAACTTTATTACTGTCTATCCAAGACGGTTTACCATCCGCCTTAAGAGCCGATTCAATGCTGTGATATTCTGGCGTATTTGTTTCCATAATTCGCCGTTCGCCATCCCGAAAGAAGTCCGCCTTTTCTTGTCTGCACGGCAAATCGTCGTCGGTTTTCCCCACAATATTTTCTGGCTTGCCAATCCCGACTAATTGGGCAAAATTCTGATTGCACCCTAAATAAACTAAATTTTTATCTTTCCAAAAGATAAATTGGGGGATGTTATCCATCACCAATTGCAGCATTTGTTGCGACTTTTGCAGTTGTTCTTCAATGCACCAGCGCTCAATGATTTCGCGTTCTAGGTTGCGGTTTGCTGTCTCCAATTGAGCTGGGCTAGGCAACGCCAAGGCTTTGGGAATTAGTGGTACTAAGCTGGCTGCTGTATAGACTGATATTCCAGCCGTTAGCGCTTTCATAAAACCGGCTATCCAATAAATCGGATACCAAAGCGTCCACACTTCTATTAGATGAGTGGTACCACAAGAAATAATAAAGGTTCCAAATAATAGAAATATCCTTGCATAGGGTAAATCTTTTCGCTTGTGAACGAAGTAAAAGAGCGTGATAGGAATAGAGTAATAGGCAAGAGCAATTAGCACATCTGATGTGATGTGCAGCCCTACCAACTCTGGCTTCCACAAGTAACAATGTCCGTGTGGAATAAAAGAGTTTGAACCCAAAAAAATCTGCAAAAATTGCAGCATAACGCTCCTACTACGTGTTCCTACTTTTTACTAAAAGTTGTAAATTGATAAAGTATAAAAACATACGGTTAAGCTTTACAGTTCTTTTCTCCAAGGAGAAATCCGAGAAACCTAAATTTTAGAAAATTATGTTTAGTAATTAAAATTTTTAATCCCAGTCGAGAGCCAAGACAACTGTAATTCTTCTAGAAAACATACTCGATTCGCATAGAGATTACCGTAATATTACTTATGTCAACTGGAAAAGAATATCCATGTTTAACTATTGATAGGTTTTTCTACGCAATTGTTGTGTTAAAAAAGGTCTTTGGTGTCAATCTAGAAAATCAATAAATTAAACGAAAGTTCATTTGTCAAGAGAGCGATCGCTGAAAATTAGCCGAAAAATCAACTACAAAATGCTCAATCGGAGCTGCTGCGGCGCTAACACACTCAAAGCTGAGCTTTCTTGCTATAAAAAAAGGAATCACCTTCCGATAATCATTCTTAAGATGCTGCTGGGAAGGATAATGATTTTTAATTCGAGAGCGATCGCGATGGCTGGGATGCAGTCAATAGCGACCGTTTGGCACCCTGGGGTGGATTGTAAAGCTATATTGCAACTCTTGTAAAAAGATTGAGAAATCTGCCAAGCCCGTGTCAGAACCTTAACCTAGAACTTTAAAGGAATGTTGCAAGGGAAACGTCATGAATAAAATGCAAAAGTATCGCTTCGTCTGTACTCTCTCCTTTGGCGATATCTATGGGCAAATCATCGTTTGGCTGATTGTCATCTTTATTAGTCTGGCCTCTGCACTAGCGCTGTGGAGTACCACTCGTCAAATTTACGCCCTAATGACTGTTGGACTCATCCTAGTGCTGTCTCTGCCCTTCTTGCTCTTTGCCTTCGTGACCACGTTGTTTAACCACATTGAGGTTTCTGCAATGGATATCGGGGACACCACTGAGACAGTCGGTGGCAGTTTACCCAACCAAAAACCTGTCGAAGTCACCAGTTGAAGAGTCATGAGTCCTTGGTCAACACGAATAACTGAGAACTGAGGGCTGAAGACTGAGGACTGAGACGCCAGGAACGTGAACTGGTATAAGAACTAAAAAGAAATTTATGAAGAACTTCCCCGCTTTGTGGTGGGGAAGTTTTTATTTGCGTCAGCATGGATGTAAGAATTCCAAAGAGCGGATCTTATAAGATGCTTGAACACGATGTCGTGATTGTGGGAGGTGGATTAGCGGGGTGTCGCGCCGCCTTAGAAATTGCCCGCACCGAACCCAGCTTGGATGTGGCACTGATTGCCAAAACTCACCCGATTCGTTCCCATTCGGTCGCCGCGCAGGGGGGTATGGCGGCAACGCTGAAGAATGTAGATGCCGAAGATACTTGGAAAGCCCACGCTTTTGACACTGTCAAGGGATCTGACTACCTGGCGGATCAGGATGCGGTGGAAATCCTCACCCGCGAGGCTCCAGACACGATCATCGACCTAGAACACATGGGAGTATTGTTTTCCCGATTGTCAGATGGTCGGATTGCCCAGCGGGCTTTTGGGGGACATTCTCACCGGCGCACTTGCTATGCAGCGGATAAGACGGGTCACGCTATTCTGCACGAACTGGTGAATAATCTCAGGCGTCACGGCGTCCGCATCTACGATGAATGGTACGTGATGCAGCTGATTCTGGAAGACGCCCAGGCGAAAGGCGTGGTGATGTACCAGATTCTGGATGGGCGAATTGAGGTTGTACGGGCGAAGGCGGTGATGTTCGCCACGGGCGGCTATGGCAGAGTATTCAATACCACCTCGAATGACTACGCCTCAACAGGGGATGGGTTGGCGATGTCTGCCCTCGCCGGGGTGCCGTTGGAAGATATGGAGTTCGTGCAGTTTCACCCGACGGGGTTGTACCCGGTGGGGGTGCTGATTTCGGAAGCTGTGCGGGGTGAAGGCGCGTATTTGATTAACGCTGAGGGCGATCGCTTTATGGCGACTTATGCCCCCAGTCGCATGGAACTCGCTCCTCGCGATATTACTTCACGATCGATCGCGCGAGAAATTCGCGCGGGAAGGGGCGTTCATCCCGATGGCAGCGCCGGTGGACCCTTTGTCTATCTCGACTTGCGCCACATGGGGCGAGAAAAAATTATGAGTCGGGTTCCCTTTGCTTGGGAAGAAGCTCACCGATTACTTAGCATCGACGCGGTAGATCAACCGATGCCCGTGCGCCCTACGGCTCACTATTCAATGGGCGGTATCCCCGTCAATACAAGCGGTCAGGTGAAAAGTGGCCCAGATGGTTTAATTGACGCTTTCTTTGCCGCTGGAGAAGCTGCTTGTGTCTCAGTTCACGGGGCAAATCGCCTGGGCAGTAATTCCCTGTTGGAGTGTGTGGTTTATGGCAGAAGAACTGGGGCTGCGATCGCTCAATTTGTCCAAAACCGCAAACTGCCAGAACTGGATGAGCAACCCTATTTGCTAGAAGCTCACTGCAAAATCCAAGCGCAACTAGAGCAATCGGGACAGTACCGGATTAACCAAGTACGTCAAGCTTTCCAAGACTGCATGACTGAGTATTGCGGTGTCTTCCGCAGCGAGGAATTGATGCGCGAAGGTTTGAATAAGCTGCAACAGATTCAGCAGCAATCCCAGAATATCTACCTGGATGACAAAGGTAAACTTTGGAACACTGAAGTCATCGAGGCGCTGGAACTCCGCAGTTTAATTATTGTCGGACAAATGATTCTGACATCAGCGCTCAACCGTCAAGAAAGTCGAGGCGCTCATTACCGCGAAGATTATCCTGAGCGTGACGATGAGAATTTCCTCAAGCACACGATGGCTTTCTATTCTCCAGCCGGGATCGATTTGCGCGATCGCCCGGTGAACATTAATATGTTTGAGCCAAAGGAACGGAAGTATTAAGCGATCGGGTGGAAAGTTGGTAAGTTAACAATGTAAACCTGCCAACTTTTCTCTTACCCGCTTGGGACTGTTTGCAAATGGGGGATATATTGCGATCGCCTACCATGACACTCCCCAAACAAATTTATGTAGATTTATTAATTTCTTCTACCCACAGTTAGATGTATAATTACCTAACAATGAAGGGGAGTAGCTGCTAGCGAAGAATGATGCTAGCCCATCTGAATCAACATACTGGCGATGAGCCTGGTTCAGGTGACAAGCGAAAGAAACTAGAAACAAGCGCCTAGTCGCTGAACTAATAGTTTCAAACCTTGGGAGCGAGACCTTCACCGAGTTCACATCAGATGTGAGCTGCTGGTGAAGTCCCCGTGTACCCTCCAGAAAGCTCACTCAGATGCGATAGGTAGAACTATTCTGAGGAGCTTGAGAGGATGCTGACAGCTTTTACTGCCGGTTTATTATTCATCACTTTTTCCGAATTAGGCGATAAAACCTTTTTCATTGCGGTGATTCTGGCAATGCGCCACTCTCGACGACTGGTATTTGCAGGAGTCGTGGCGGCATTAGCAGCAATGACGGTTCTATCGGTTCTCATGGGACAAGTGGCTTCTCTACTCCCCAAGGATTTTCTTCATGTTGCGGAGATTATCTTCTTTGTTGGCTTTGGGGTGAAGTTATTGTACCAGGCAAGTCAGATGCCAGGGGGAGCGGAGTGTGAAGAAGCCGAAGAAGCGATCGCCACGGTTAAAGAAGCTGAGTCAAAAATGCCCAAAAAGAAAACACCTTGGGCGATTGTACTTGAAGCCTTTATGTTGACATTTGTAGCAGAGTGGGGCGATCGCACTCAGATTGCCACAATTGCCCTAGCCGCGGCTCATCCTGCGGTGGGGGTCACGGCTGGCGCAATTGCGGGGCATAGTATCTGTGCAGCGATCGCTGTTCTGGGGGGTCGGATGATTGCTGGACGAATCTCTGAGCGATTAATTACAGCAATGGGGGGCGGCTTGTTTCTGCTATTTGGAGCGATCGCCTTATTGGAAGGGAAATAAAAATGCAAAATTAAAAAACAGAATCTTTAATTTTGCATTTTTATTTCTTAAGACCCAGGTTAAGGCGCAGGACTGGGAGAGACAGAAGGTGATGTCGTGGGTGATGTCGTGGGCGAAGTCGTGGGTGCGGGTACAGGTGCGAGTGTAGGTGTGGGTGCGTCAGCCGCCAGTTGTTTAATTTGGTCTTTGACTCTAGCTGGAGCTAGAGCGATCGCCGTATTGAATAGCGGTTTAGCTTCGGCGATTTTCCCTTGTTCTCGCAACACCAGCGCCTTTGCTAGCACTGGACGAAAATCCTCTCGATTGCCTTTGATCGCGTCATCGTAGATAGCGATCGCTTCCGGATAGCGCTTTAACTCAACATAAACTTTGCCCAGTTCTAACTGCACCGAAGTGACATCAACGCTACCCGGTTGAACTTGATTCACTTGTGGAGCAGTTTTCAACGTATCTTGCAGCAATCCAATCGCCGCCTCCGGACGGTTTTGTTGTACCAAAAGACTAACAAGACCTTGCAGGGCGTTCATATCTCCCGGTTTTGAAGTCAAAATCGAGCGATAAGTTTGGGCAGCCCCTTCTCGATCTCCTGTTTGCTGTTTAGCCTGCGCGAGTAAAACTGCGTACTCGCTTTGGTCGGGATTCAGCTTCGCCAGTTTTTCCAAAGGTGCGATCGCGCCTTTGATATCGCGCAGTTTTAGCCGCGCTTCCAACAGCCCCCGCAGCGCCGTTTGATTCTCTGGTTCTCGCTGCAAAACCAGTTCGTAACCTTTTGCCTGCGCTTCCAGTTCTGCTTGATTGGCTACCGCTGCTGTCTGAGTAGGTGAGGGAGTTGCTGTTGCCCCAGTAGTAGGCTCTTGGCCGTCAAAAACAATACCCACCAACGGAATGATGGATAATCCGACAAAGATTAACACACCCAGCCCTAGAACTAGATTAATAAACCAGCGATTGCGCTTTTGGGACACACGACTGCTCTGAACTCTATTTGTCATTATCAAACACAATCTTATTTTCCACTGTCACACTTGGCAAACAGCATCATCGTCTCCACGTTTTAAAATAGTGACAGCATCGAACCGAACTTGATAAGGTGTAAGTGTTTTTGCTGAGTGCAAAAACATTGCGGATCTACCAGTCGTATCACCGCATTCAGTACAATGAGCTGACTGACTCCCCCCAAGGGGATGTGTCTCCGCCGCGAGGAGTATTATGAGTCCTTCTGTGAATCGGTTCTCCGAATTACCTCAGTCTTCTGGCGATCCTAAGCCAGAACCACCACCCCTATCCAGTCCGCCAACGCCAGCGGATACAGCGTCAAACAGCAATTTGGAACAAACAACTGAAGAGAATCCTGCTGTCACACGACAGCAACCCATTCCTCCGCCTAGCGAACCCATGCAATACCGGGCCATTGGTCTAGTAAAGGGTAAGTACACGTCCTCCGACGAGCAATTTACGCGAGGAATGCTGCTGGCAAGCGATGGAACAGACATCGATGCCGTGCTATTAGGTCGGGTGATGAGTTTAGTCAAAAATCACCTGAACTTAGAGCAGGAACATTTATGGGTTGTCTACCCCCGGATGCGACAAGAAGACGGCAACTTGCACGTCCAGATTGTGGGCGTTTGGGAGCCAGAAAGGCTGAACCAGCCGTCGTCTGACCCAGAAGCGGAAACAGCAAAATCATCAAAATCATCCGAACCAACGGATATTCAAAGTGAAGAGTCGGCGGCGAACGATGGCTATTTTTCGATTCGCGGAGAAGTAATTTTTCAGTCGCGGGAAGAAGAAGAAGGCATCATTGTCAAGATCAAGCAGTCTCCCCGTAAACAAGAAGACACACCCAAGTTTTTCAAGTTGAAACTTAATGGTGTGGTTCAAGAAAAAGCAGTCGGTCATTTCATGGATTTGCAGGTGCAGCGACAGGGAAATTCCCTGGTAATTCAGGAGAGCCAGGATATTGGTCGCCTGCCTCCTAGAAAGATTCCGGGCAAGAAGCCATTCCGAGGAGGTGGAGGGGGGCGTCCTCCCAGCAGAAAGCCAGGAGGAGGAAGCCGAGAGCGTCCCGTGCGTCCAGGCTCAGAAAGACCCGCAGCGATCGCGCCCCCGTCCCCCAAACGCAAGGACCCCTTGCCAAAGCCAGTTAAGCGCTCTTCCCCACCGCCAGAATAAACTGGCGGTTAGTCATGAGTCACTGTGATGAGTTACAGCCAAATAACGAGTAAAGAATGACGAATGACTAATCTAGGGAAATTTGAGAACCCCATCGGTCTTGGGGTAAAAAGGAGCGATCCATTGGAATGGGAGCAACAGGTTCGGTGAGGGTAAATGTCCCCGCCTCAATCCATTGCTTCAACTCCAGCGCTACTTGATTGGAAAAGAATAAGCTGACTAAGGGGGCAACCCGCACGGGTTTGCCCTCAATTGTGATGCGTCCCGTCTTCAACTGGGCGTAACTCACAAGACCAAAAGTAGGACGGACGCGCCGAGGAATCGAGAAATCGACAACCGGCGCAACAATCTCCTTGTCTTGCAGAGCACAATTGGCGACGACTTGCTCTTGTAAAACGGGCAGGGGGATGCCAACGCCGAGCATCAGAGAAGGGCCATAATTTTTGAAGTAACAACCACGCACCCACCGAGAATTCATTTGTTTGGCGTCTCCCATTAAGGCAAGGGTAGCCGCCGGACCAACGGGCGTTCGATTTGGCAACCGCTTTTGCAAGGGGAAGTGTTGGGTGCCTTCCCAAGCTACATAGCCAACGCCGCCGCCTAAGAAAATCCGGGTGCCAATCCCAATCATTTGCAGGTCTGGATCGTTCAGAAGGGGAGAAATTGCCCCAGCGTTTGAGTAGACGGCATTGGCGAGACGGGGTTGCAGAGGACCGAGGTAAGTATAAAGTGGGCGATCGCCTCCATTCACCCCGACGATAAAATTTTGGTATAGATTACGGGGATTGTATAGATAAAACTGGTTAATCGTGTCGCGGGTGATGGTTGTCTCAAAGGAAGCACGAGGGTAGCAGTCCGTCCCTTGTCCAATGGCGCGTAGTTGCACCGTTTTACCGGCAATTAAGTCTTCAATCACATGACCGCCGCCGCGTTCTCTGGATTCCTCTCCATCTAGGGGTTCGCCCGTACTCCGATATTCCACCATCTGGGTTGCTCCCAGATACAGATCAACTGCCCCAAAGCCAGAGTAGGCTAAAACCCCATCTAACCAACAGGAGCGGATTTTAATCGGGGGATCGGTGTGTCCCAGGTTAATAATCGCCCCCGACGACTCCATTGGTTCAAAAGTGCCGGTGGTAATGACATCTACTTGCTTTGCAGCTTGGGTGACTCCCACTTCTGCCACCCGTGCTTTTAATTCTTCTGTTGTCCACACCACTGCACGCTGGTGGCTGATTTTGTCGTTAATTTCGGCAAGGGTTCGCATAGGGAAGGTTGAAGGGTCGGACTTTTGCTTATCCCTAGTTTCCACTATTGCGATGCCTCGTGGGGCGACCCCCTTTAGAGGTTAGCGTTGTGTGCTGCTGTTCAGATTGCCGATGAATCTATCGCCGCCAAGTAACTAACTAAGTCAGTTTGGCTGGAGAAATCCAACAGCGCCTCCGCCAATTCCTCTAATTGAGGAATCGATAAACCGCGAATCTGTTCTTGCAGTTCAGGATTCATGTCACCAAACCGTAGCCTGAGCAGCCGCAAAATTAACGCCACCTCTCCTTGTTGCAGACCTTGTTGCAGACCTCTTTGCTCACCCTTTTGGAGGATGTCTTGGTAGATAACAGATTCCTGCATAATTTCCTCTCGCAATAGTTGTTGGATCAAATCTTTTTTAAACCGCAAACCAGCCAGAACCCCTGCACAAGCTAAGATGTTCTGTCGCTCGGTGGTTTCCTCGATCGTAGCGACCCCAGCGGCGACTTGCTCTAATAAGGTTCTGGGTGAATCGCTGCGAGCTAAGGTTGCCAGTGGTAGGAGCGCCGGGTTCGCTAGCAGTGGGGCGGGGTCTTCCTCCCACTGGCGGATGACTCGATATTGATGTCTGGTGTTTGTGTCTGTATATTGCTGTCGAAAGACGAGTTCTGATGTAGTGGCTTGCAAAAAAATCACTACCTGCACAATTTCACACCCATATTGCCGCTTTAGCCGCGTGTAGTAGTCGAGCATCCGGAAGTCCAGGGGAGGAGTCGATTGCGCCAAGGTTTGGAATTCCAGGTGCAAGATTTGGTTGGCGACTTGCAGGAAGGTGACAGAATCGGCGCGAATCGGTTCCAGAGTGAGTTCGGTTTTGATTACCAGGATGTCTGAAGTTTCAGATGAAAGTAGCCACTTGGCAAATTCATCTGGGTAATTCTCAGCAAGATACTTGCAAGTGTTGTCGTATTCTAAGAGTGTAATTGGAGAAAGTCAGATTATTTTCTCATCAGAGATTACTGATAATAGCGATCGCTACTTATCGCTATTTCTTCTCTTTACCAGTCACATCATCAACATTCGGCTGATTCTCGTTCTCTAGATGAGGCTTGTCATTGATGGATGAATTCGCTTCTGGCAACACCACCGTTTCTCGCTCGACTTCAGCCGTTTGATGGGACTCGGCTATACCCTCTGTCTCAAAGGCTGCTTCACGCTGATTGCGCCATTGATCGAGGACATCTTTGAATAAGACTTCTTTGACCCAAATCTGACCGACAACGGTTAGCGGTAACGCCAAGAACAACCCTAAAAATCCAAAGAAGGTGACAAAAAATACTTGGGCAAGTAACGTTACCGCTGGCAACAGCGACACCTGTTGAGCCATAACGTAGGGTGTTAAAAAATTGCTTTCAACCTGCTGAATAACAAAGTAAAGAATGAACACAGCCAAGCATTTCCAAGGATCTTCCAACAGGGCGATCGCCATTGGTGGAATGACACTAATCGTTGGGCCAAGATTAGGAATCAAATTAAAAACACCCGCCAAGATCCCTTGAGCAAGCGGTGAGGGGATTCCCAAAACCGACAAGCCAATCATACTCATCAGCGCCACTACACTCATGCTAATGAGTGCGCCTCCAAGCCATCGCCCTAACGACACCTCGCATTGATCCAAAATCCCATCCACCCGCCGCCGATAAAAAGAGGGAAATAGCCGCACAAATCCCTTGCGGTAAGCTTGGGGATTGGCTAAGAACATTCCTGTTAAAACCAGCACCAGCAAAATGTTGAGGATAATGCCTAAAGAACTGGAGAAAAACGCGACCGAGCCACCTAGTAGCCGATTAATTAAGGGCTGGACTTGTTGGCTTATGCTGTCCACATCGGGTAAATACGGTGTCAGCTGACCAGGAAGACCCGTTCTGAGGCGAGCTACCCAAAGATTCAACCGCTCAAACCCTCTGGGAACCCGATCTGTGAGTTCTTGAAACTGGACTGTAAAGGGCGGCACAATCAGCCAGAAAAACCCGACAATCAGAGCTAATAATAAGACAATCGACACCAGGACAGCGATGCCATGTTGCATTCCAGATCGTTGCAGCCGCCGCGCCAATCGGTTCAAGGCAGTCGCCAACACAACGGCAGCAAACACCAACAGCAGCACCTGTCGAATTTGCCACAAAATATAAAGAGAAATAACTAAGACGAATAAGCCAATCCACTGACCTAGATTCACAGGTGTTGACTCCGAGCTGACATAGGCTGCAATTGCTGTTCAATGCAGCTAGATTAGCCGATTTTGGCAACTTTCGCATGGGTTGAAAGTAGAGTTTAAATCGCTGCCGAGTGACAGAGATTGCAGTGTTTTTGCGGAGATGTACTGACTAAATTAAGTATTTATTAATACTTAGAAGACAACTCAGTCCAGTTGGCGATATTGCCGCGATCGCTGCCAGAAGGTCACAGCCATAATCAGCGTTGGCAGAAACACAACCATCAGCACTAGAGCTGGGCTTGCTGGAATCGATAAATAGGGACCACCGTACTTAATCAAGATTGACAGCGCATCTGAGGCGATTAGCACTTTAAGAATGAATCCAGCCTGAGTTGTCATACAACTTAATAAACAAAGACTAAAGTACGGCTATACGGATGCTTGTAGGGGTAGACACCGAACCCAGGCGATCGCATCCCTTTTTTTACAATAGCTTTTAGAGCCTCACCCTAGTTACCAATTTCGATGCTCTAAAAGCTTACTGAAGCCAAGAGTGCATTTAGCTTTCACTCAGGAGACATCTGAAAGCAACCTTTCAAACTTTATAACTTTTAAGAGGTTCGTATCTACAATGCCTGTTGAAAATAATAATAAGCGATCGCCCAAAGCTTCTAGAACAAAGCAGTTTGGCGGCAGCTTCCTGATTTTGTTCACTATCCTTCTACTGCTAAACTTTATCATTCCGAGTTTTGGTCCTCAATTGCCGCAGGTACCCTACAGCGACTTTATCAAACAGGTGGAAAGCGGTAAAGTTGAGCAGGCGGTTGTTGGCAATGACCGGATTGAGTATGGGCTTAAATCCGATGCCACGGGAGAGCAAACCGCACCGGCTCAGGTATTCGTCACTACGCCAGTTGCAATCGATCTGGATCTGCCCAAGATCCTGCGCGAACACAACGTAAAGTTTGCCGCACCTGCACCCAATAACAATGGCTGGATTGGGACGCTCCTCAGTTGGGTAGTTCCTCCCCTGATTTTCTTTGGAATTTGGGGATGGTTGATGAACCGGGGTGGTGGCGCAGGTGGCGCAGCGCTGACGGTCGGAAAAAGCAAGGCACGGATTTACTCAGAAGGCAGCACCGGCATCAAGTTCAGTGATGTGGCGGGTGTCGATGAAGCCAAGTTAGAACTCCTAGAGATTGTGGATTTCTTGAAAAATGCCGGGAAGTACACCCGATTGGGAGCCAAAATTCCCAAAGGCGTGCTGCTAGTAGGACCTCCGGGAACTGGAAAGACACTCTTAGCAAAAGCGATCGCGGGTGAAGCCAGCGTTCCTTTCTTCAGTATCTCTGGCTCCGAATTCATTGAGCTATTCGTCGGTGTTGGCGCTGCACGAGTCCGCGACTTATTTGAACAAGCCAAAAAACAAGCACCTTGCATCGTCTTCATCGACGAACTAGACGCGCTAGGTAAATCTCGCGGCGGTGCTGGAGGCTTTGTCGGTGGGAACGATGAGCGTGAACAAACCCTCAACCAGTTGCTCACGGAAATGGATGGTTTTGATGGGAATACCGGCGTGATTATTGTCGCCGCCACCAACCGTCCAGAAGTGCTAGATCCAGCTCTGCGGCGTCCGGGTCGTTTTGACCGGCAAGTGGTGGTAGACCGCCCAGATAAAGTGGGTAGAGAAGCCATTCTTGGCGTCCATTCCCGAAATGTCAAATTAGCAGATGATGTAGACTTGGTAGCGATCGCGGGTCGCACGCCTGGGTTTGCCGGTGCCGATTTAGCCAACTTGGTGAATGAAGCAGCGCTGCTAGCAGCACGTCAGAACCGCGATGCCGTAATGATGGCAGACTTCAACGAAGCAATTGAGCGCGTTGTCACCGGATTAGAGCGCAGATCCCGCGTTCTGAATGACGTTGAGAAAAAGACCGTCGCTTATCACGAAGTCGGTCATGCGATTATCGCGGCTTTGATGCCGGGAGCCGGTAAAGTCGAGAAAATCTCTATCGTCCCCCGTGGCGTCGGTGCCCTAGGCTACACGCTCCAGATGCCAGAGGAAGACCGCTTTTTGATGGTAGAAGATGAAATTCGCGGTCGAATTGCCACTCTCTTAGGTGGACGCTCATCGGAAGAGTTAATCTTTGGGAAGGTGTCTACGGGTGCGAGTGACGACATCCAAAAAGCAACGGATTTAGCGGAACGGGCGATTACTCTCTACGGCATGAGCGATGAATTGGGACCCGTGGCATTTGAGAAGCCGCAGCAACAATTCATCGAGGGTTACAGCAATCCGCGTCGTTCAGTGAGTCCCGTAGTTGCTGAGCAGATTGACCGCCAAGTGAAGGAAACGATTGATGCCGCACATCACATTGCTTTACAAATCCTAGACAAGAATCGGGATTTGTTGGAAGATATGGCGCAAATGCTTTTGCAAAAAGAAGTTTTGGAAGGCGCTGAACTGCGGGAACAACTCAAATCCGCTAATATTCCCTCAGAAATGGATGAATGGTTGCGTAGCGGGAAGCTACCTGACGGGATACAGTTGAAGCAAGCCGCTTTGGTTTAATGACTCCTTGAGGTGAGAAACAAGCGATCGCTCTTCGTTTAAAAGAAGCGATCGCTTTTCCTTCGGGAACATCCCGATGCGTGCCAATCTACAACACGGGGATTTGATGCGCCTGTTTTACTGTTTTATTGAATAAATCGGCAATGTAACTAGACTAAGTATTATTACTTGGTTCCTGAGACGAGTGATGGAATCTCATTGCGCTCGCTAATTGCTGAGTAGGCATTAAGACGTATCAATTATGTAAAAATTTATATGGAATCCTTCTCAGTAATCGCAATCGCTTAGAGCATTCCCCTTTAAAGTTGGTAATCTACAGCAATCGGTTGCACTTGTTCTTCGGTAGTCACCACTGGAGACGCTGAAAATGGATGAAAATTCATCAGTTCTGCCAGGAGTGCAGCCGCCGTTATAAAGTATAAAACTACACTGAATTTTATTAACCATTCACCATTCATTGATGATTTCCTTTTGGACAGCGTTTAATTTGTTAAATATGATAGCAACGTTCCAAAGAGTGTCATGTATCCTAAGGAACATTGAAGCGATCGCTTGTTTGTAATTTCCTTTTGGAAGGCTACATAACAGATCCCCTATGCGCCTTCAAAAACGTGTAGGGGAATATTTTGCAGACATCCAGGAAAATTAGATTCGTCTTAAGCGATCGCCAGCAGGCTTTTTTCCTATCCTGCTTTATCAATTTTTGTGGTCTTCCAATCCCTAACACTAGGGGCTAGAGAAATTAAATCTTCGATATTGCGCCGCATCGTGGCACAAATCGCATCCAAAGGAAGGTCATTGGCATCGTGCCCAAAAGGATTCTCAATTTCAATCCCAATTTCTTCAATTCCAAACAATGTAAAGCTAATTAAAGCAACCGTTAGCCCAGTCCACCAATGCAACTGTCCAACCATTTGAAACGGTAAAGATAGACAATAGATTAACAGTAACTGCTTGAGATGGATTACATAAGCCATTGGAATTGGAGTTTTGAGAATTCGTTCGCAAGCTCCTAAATTGTCTACCAGTATATTAATCAAGTTTTGCAGAGAATTCATTTGATAAACATTCAGGCGATTTCGACCATGTTGTTCTTGTAAATAATCTCCAATCCAAAACGCAACTTCGAGTGGTGGATTGTTCATTGTCTTTAGCTTAAAGTAGCGAGATTCAGACATTAAATCTTCTAGCTCACTGTTGACTGGCTCTGACCTAAGATGCAATTTAGTCGCTACTGAAAAAGCTACTAGAAGCCGTAGAGCAGCTATTTTTGACTCTCTATCTTTTGGTTCGTTTTCGTCAACCGATACCCAAATTTGACGAGCCAGGTTGCGGACAGTGTTCACGATACTACCCCAACATTTCCGACCTTCCCAGAACCGCTCGTAAGCTGTATTCGTCCGAAAAACCAGTAATAAACCTAAAACAATATTGGGAATTAAGCTAGCTAAAATTGGCAAAGATACAGCTAATTTAAAATGGTGAAGAACAGAAATAATTAAGCCAAATAGCCCGCAAATCAGGGTTCTGGGCAAGACTGCCGGAATGACCGATCCTTTTAACTGGAAGGTAACTCGAAACCACTGCCATTTCTTTTTATCCATTAAACTTTAACCTCTAACTTTGGCTCAGACGCTGAATTACATCCAAAAGATAATACTCGATTTAATCCCTGAGAATTCTTTTAGGTTGTAGCATAGTCAGTAAATGTTTCTGAAACAGTCTTGTCTCTTTAGGTGTAGATTGTATCAACGATGTTCCATTGCGGTTAGTATCAGGTAAGCGATTGCATTGTCAGGTGGCTTTAATTGCGATCGCGCTTCGGAATTTCCAAAAGTATCAATAAATGCAATACTTATTACCCTAATTGTGGTAATTTAATCTGTTTTGCTTGAGATTGCCCTAAAATCGGAATAATTATAAATATGGCACTCTTTGAGAGACACGCAAAGCTGTCTCAGTTGCCCCAAACCATATTTCAGAAGTTTCTTCTGGAGGTACTTTGACCACTGTTCCCTTGCCGCCTAATGAAATAGAACGCCTAGAGGCACTGCGTCGCTACAACATTCTTGATACACCTCCCGAAGAAAGCTTCGACCGCATTACGGCTCTGGCGGCTCGGCTTTTTGACGTACCTATTGCCCTAGTTTCTTTGGTTGACCAATTTCGAGCCTGGTTTAAATCCTGCTACGGCTTTGACACCCGCGAAATTAATCGTGAAGCAACAATGTGTAGCTTTGCAATTTTGTCTAAGGATGTTTTCGTTGTTGCGGATACCAGAAATGACCCCCGCTTCGCTTGTAAGCCTTATGCCATCAGCGAACCGGGGATTCGCTTCTATGCGGGTGCCCCCCTAATTGCTAAGGATGGCTTTAATCTTGGCACCCTTTGTCTTGTAGACAGCAAGCCGCGCCATGAATTAACTGTTGAGCAGCGAGCAACCCTTGCCGACCTAGCGGCGATGGTTGTTGATGAGCTAGAGTTGCGGCTTGCTGCACACAAAATTGCTCAGATGGATGCCGCCCTCATCGAGGTGACTAAGGGAGTTTCAGCAGCGACAGGGGAAGCGTTTTTCTATTCCCTGGCGCAACACCTCACCAAGGCATTGGACGTTGATTTCGCTTTGATTGGGGAACTGGCGGGGAAAGACGAAGATAAAGTCAGCACGATTGCTCTCTATGCCCAGCATGAGATTGCAGACAATATTGAGTATTCACTGCTGAATACCCCTTGCAAACAGGTGATTCGGCAACGAAAGCTATGCTGCTATCCCCGCGATCTCCAAGCGCAATTTCCTGGTAATCTTTTGCTTGCCGAGATGGACGTTGACAGCTATATCGCCACTCCGCTTTTAGGCTCCACAGGCAGAGTATTGGGATTAGTGGGGGTGATGGCGCGAAAACCGCTGGAGAATATCCAGCTTGCAGAATCGCTGCTGACAATCTTTGCGACCCGTGCGACAGCGGAACTGGAGCGCAAGCGAGCAGAGGAAGAACGTGCCCGACTGTTGGCTAGCGAACAGGCAGCACGCGCCGAGGCAGAGGCGGCGAACCGTATGAAAGACGAGTTTTTGGCGGTACTTTCTCACGAATTGCGATCGCCCCTCAACCCAATTATCGGATGGTCTGGGATGCTTCGCACTCAGAAGTTGAACCCAGCAACGACTGCTCGCGCCCTGGAAACCATTGAGCGCAACGCTAAGTTACAGGCGGAGCTGATTGAGGATCTTCTGGATGTGTCGCGGATGATTCGAGGCAAACTTTCCTTGAATGTGTGCCCGGTTAATCTGCTCCCAATCGTTCAAGCGGCGATGGAGACGGTGCATTTAGCCGCAGCTGCTAAGAGCATTCGATTGGAGTCGTTACTCGCTCCCTCAGTTGGTTTGATTTCAGGCGATCCCAACCGCTTGCAGCAGATTTTCTGGAACTTGCTCTCGAACGCGATCAAGTTCACACCATCCGAGGGACGAGTTGAAATCAAGCTTGATTGCAGTGACTCCTATGCCCAGATCGAGGTGAGCGATACAGGCAAAGGAATCGAGGCTGACTTTCTGCCCTATGTCTTCGAGCGCTTCCGTCAAGCTGATAGTACCAGCACGCGATCGCAAACAGGGCTTGGTTTGGGTTTGGCAATTGTTCGTCACCTCACCGAACTACACGGCGGAACTGTCTGTGTTGACAGTCCTGGGGAGGGGCAGGGGGCAATCTTTACGGTGAAACTGCCGCTGATGATGAAGACTGAGTTGAAAGGACTCAAGCCTGAGCCAGAAGCCCCACTTAGTACACAGCCTTCATCAGGTTTCAGCACTGTATTGGAAGGGTTACAGGTGCTGGTTGTAGATGACGAGGCTGATAGCCGAGATTTTCTGGCGATCGCTCTTGAACAGTATGGGGCGAGGGTGACAGCCGTGGCATCGGTACAGGAGGCACTCTTAGCGCTGCAACAGGTAAAACCAGATGTCTTGGTGAGCGACATTGGGATGCCCGATGAGGATGGCTACACGTTGATCCGCAAAATTAGAGCGATGACACCAGAGCAAGGAGGACAGATTTCAGCGGTAGCACTGACTGCGTATGCCAGAAGCGAGGATTGCGAGCGTGCGATTTTGGCAGGCTTCCAGCAGCACGTCACTAAGCCTGTCGAGGCAGCCGCGTTCGCTGCAACCATCGCTAGCTTGGCGAGAAATTCTTTGAATGTAGTTTCCTAGTTGGGGATGCGATCGCTCTGTTTGTCGCTTTTATGTAGTATTTTGAAGTATATTGTATTCACCCAAAGGTGATGAGATGTACTGGTATAACGGCAACCTGATTGAGTCGGGAACCCTGGAATTAGCGATTGACGATCCGGGGTTGCTTTATGGAGCGAAGGTGTTTACAACGCTGCGGGTTTACGAGCAGTCGTTGGAGAGTCCGCGGACTAACTGGAAGGGACATTGCGATCGCCTCAATTGCAGCGTGCAAACCTTTGGCTGGCAGCAGCCAGACTGGGAAAAATTACGACAACAAGCAGCAGCGTTAATCCCACACTTCCCCGTTCTCAGAATTACCCTATTTCCCGATGGGCGAGAGTGGATTAGCGGGCGGTTTTTTCCCGGTGATTTGACAGAAAGACAAAAGTATGGGGTTAAAAGTTGGCTAGCGGCAGAGCCGTTATTTTGCCGCTCAATTCCCGAACATAAAACGGGGAACTACCTACCTGCTTGGCTGGCATTGAGAAAAGCTCAGCAGATGGAAGCGACAGAAGCAATTTTGGTCGATGATAGAGGAAATTGGTTAGAAACCAGTACGGGCAACCTTTGGGGATGGCGAGATGGCAAGTGGTGGACGCCGCCTCTAGATGCCGGAATTTTGCCGGGAATCGCGCGATCGCAACTGATCAACTGGCTGGCAAGTCAGAATCTAACCCCTGGGCAAGTACCTTGGGATGCTGACTTTGTGAAAGGATTGTCAGTTCTTGCTTATAGTAATTGCGTGGTGCAAGTCGTTCCGATCCATACCGTTCTTTGCCAAGAAGGTACTTTAACGTTTGACTCGTTGCACGACAGCATAGAGCAATTGCAGAGCTTGTTTCAGTGCTACCAAGCCCATAAGGCATCCTAACTGAGCGCAAAAAGCTCGACAACTGAAGTCGCGACTCCACAAACGAAACCTGTCTCCTAGCCCCACCCTTCTAGGGTGTGGGAGTTGTGTAGCCCCATTTCTAGGGTGTAAGAGTATATTGTTCCGGCTAGGATGGTTGTTTTTGTGGCGACGGTTACGATGAAGATAGATGACGTTGTTGAAGGTTTCTATGAACCAACCGTGTCAAGGAATTCTGAGACGGGTTAACATAAGTTAATACAAATAAAAATTCAAAGCGTCCCCATATCCTAGAGCTTAGGAGGAAACTCGGTGAACAAACGGTGGAGAAATGCAGGGCTGTATGCGCTGCTGGCAATAGTTGTAATCGCCTTAGGAACAGCATTTTTAGACAAACAACCCCAAAGCCGGGAAACCTGGAAATACAGCAAGTTAATTCAGGAAGTTCAAGACGGTCGGATTGAAAGAGTTGGTCTTAGTGCCGACCGCACTAAGGCGCTTGTTACAGCACAAGACGGCAGCAAGATTGTCGTTAACCTGCCTAATGACCCAGACCTGATTAGCATTCTGTCCACCAAGGGTGTAGACATTTCAGTTTTGCCCCAGAGCGATGACAGCTTCTGGTTCCGCGCCTTGAGCAGTCTGTTCTTCCCCGTTCTGCTTCTGGTTGGATTGTTCTTTTTGCTACGACGCGCTCAGAGTGGCCCAGGCTCTCAAGCGATGAACTTTGGCAAATCCAAAGCCAGAGTCCAAATGGAGCCACAAACCCAAGTAACTTTTGGGGATGTCGCTGGCATTGACCAAGCCAAGCTAGAGCTGAATGAAGTCGTTGACTTCCTCAAGAACGCCGACCGCTTCACCGCGATTGGAGCAAAAATTCCCAAAGGCGTGCTGCTAGTTGGACCTCCAGGAACGGGTAAAACGCTGCTAGCTCGTGCAGTTGCTGGGGAAGCAGGCGTGCCTTTCTTCTCTATCTCTGGTTCTGAGTTTGTAGAAATGTTCGTCGGTGTCGGTGCATCTCGCGTGCGCGACCTGTTTGAACAAGCCAAGGCAAATGCTCCCTGTATCGTATTTATCGATGAAATTGATGCCGTGGGGCGTCAGCGGGGTGCAGGTTTAGGCGGCGGTAACGATGAGCGGGAACAAACCCTCAACCAGTTGCTGACCGAGATGGACGGCTTCGAGGGCAACACGGGGATTATTATCATCGCTGCTACGAACCGCCCAGATGTACTGGATGCAGCACTGCTGCGTCCGGGTCGCTTTGACCGTCAGGTGGTCGTGGATCGTCCCGATTATGCCGGTCGCTTGGAGATTCTCAACGTTCACGCCCGTGGCAAAACGCTGGCGAAGGATGTGGATCTGGAGAAGATCGCTCGTCGTACCCCTGGTTTCACGGGTGCTGACCTCTCCAACTTGCTCAACGAAGCAGCCATTCTGGCGGCTCGTCGCAACCTCACCGAAATCTCGATGGATGAAATCAATGATGCCATCGACCGAGTGCTAGCTGGCCCAGAGAAGAAAGACCGAGTGATGAGCGAGAAGCGCAAAACCTTGGTGGCTTATCACGAAGCGGGTCACGCTCTCGTCGGTGCATTGATGCCAGATTATGACCCGGTGCAAAAGATCAGCATCATCCCTCGCGGTCGTGCAGGTGGTTTGACTTGGTTTACACCGAGTGAAGACCGGATGGATTCTGGTTTGTACAGCCGCTCTTATCTGCAAAATCAGATGGCAGTTGCCTTGGGCGGTCGGCTTGCTGAAGAAATCATCTTCGGTGAAGAAGAAGTGACAACAGGTGCCTCAAATGACTTGCAGCAAGTGGCTCGTGTGGCGCGTCAAATGGTGATGCGATTTGGCATGAGCGCTCGCTTGGGACAAGTTGCTTTAGGTCGTCAGCAAGGCAATATGTTCTTGGGACGCGACATTGCCGCCGAGCGGGATTTCTCGGAAGCAACTGCGGCGACGATTGATGATGAAGTCCACAATTTGGTGGATCAAGCTTACCATCGTGCCAAAGAAGTGTTGCTGAATAACCGCCACATTCTGGATCAATTGGCTCAGATGCTCATTGAAAAAGAAACGGTAGATGCTGAGGAACTGCAAGAGGTTCTGGCGAATAACGACGTGAAGATGGCAGCGATCGCATAATTCGCTAATTGCTCGTTGAGCATTAAAAAATTGGGGGAATTCTAGGATATTTTCTAGAATTCCCCCAATTTTTGTTTGGCGTTGCACAAATACATTAGGAGCGAGCAGGTACGGGTGAAAAATCTCCCTGAGCCTAAAGCGCTACAGGGATTCGAGGGCTTAGGCTGCATCGGGATTTGCGCGATCGCAAAAGGCTGAAACAAGCTTGCCTTAGAGGCTAATAGCATGACTGAAACAACAAGGGCAATGCTCAAAAAGCGGAGAACGATCGCTAAACAATGATTGCAGCCTTCGAGATATCACAACAAATCTCCTCTGATTGTTTGCAGCCTAAAAAATTCCCAGCATCCGTAGCTGTAGTGCAAAAAAATTCAGATGCTTCAAATTGGCAGACGATTTGATTGGGTTTTAGCTGTGAGTTCTAAAACTTTCCTCTCTTCTCAGGAGTAAGTTGAAGGATAGAATGCGATCTCGAAGTTTGAAGTTTGATTTCAAACTGTGAATTTAGCAGTCAGACCTTACTCTCCAAGCATCGATCCTACCTGCAATCTCTAGCAGTTCCAATTAGAACCTCCAACGATCGGCCTTTATGCGATCACGACCTGTAGCTGATGCCGCATACATAGCGGTCTAACGGCAAAGCTCAGCGGTGGCTAATAATCTTGAACTCCTGCCAATAACTTTTATTCCGTCTGCTGCACCACAGTGTTGGACTGCTGGCGCTGGGCAACCTGAATCAGAAGGCGTAATGCTTCATTTACTGCTGCATCATCAGGAAAGACTTGGGCAACATCGGGATCTAACAGCACTAAATTTGTCCCCAGACGATATCGCTCGACATATTTCCCCCTAACTCCTCCCTTCATTTGAGCGAAGTTATACTCAGGGCGTAATTCGTCCTCCATTTCATTTTCAACTTCCTTCTTCATAAAACCTCCTTTCCTGTCGGGTTGCTTTTCGGGCACTAATGACTCGAACTTTTTCCCCTCGGTCAGTATGTGCAACAACTAAAAGTTGCCCAAACCGAGATATACCAATGATAATGTAGCGATTTTCTCCAACAGAACGATCGGGATCGGGAAAGGTGAGGGAGAGTGGGTCGTTAAACACAGTTGAAGCTTCCTGAAAGGAAATACTATGCTTCTCAAGGTTTAGTTTCGCTTTATCCGGGTTCCATTCAAATTCCATGAGTAGAAATATTCATAACTTGCACGCACGATCGCAGCAGATCGCAGAGGTATGAAAATAACTTAACGTCTCAACTCCGCCAATTGAATTAACTCGTCTACTACTAAACGTACTCCTAAGCGAATTTTCTCTAAATCAGCGCGAATAGCGTTGTATCGTCTATTATGAGCTGCTCGATCGCCAAGAGCTTTCAATTCGCGCAGAACAGATTTTGTTTCACGCCCCAGTGAAAGCCCACTTTTATCAACAGCATCAGCAATAATTCCTGACAGCATAAAATAATTGCCGTCAGAATCAGCTATACGAGCTTGAGTTTTATTGTGTTCGTAGCACTCAATTAGAAGTGTTTCAACTAACCGACGAAGAAGCACAGATGCACCATCATAAAATCCATATTGAAAGCAACCATTTGCTTGAAAAGCAATTTTTTCAATATAGCCCCTTGTATTTTTCCAGATCGCTTCTGGTAGATAGCCATGCTCTAAATCAACATCAGCAGCTACACCCTCTAGAATTGGCAGAAGCCAACCCTTAATCGTACCGCGCTCAGTTGGCTTAAGCTTAAATCCAGCCTGGCTCTTGAGTGCAAGTTTTGTTTTCACAATCGCTTCCTCAAGTTGCGTTGGGTTAGGATTTCCAAGTCCAGCAGTGTAAATAGTACGTGCGAGTGTGCTTGCTTTTATATATACACCTGTGGTTTCACAGTCATGAAACCACAGAATAGCTAAAGCACGTTGAGCATTTGAAAGCTCAAGCTGATTCAGTCGAATACAAAAATCTTCTAGCTCCATTTATGTGCTACGAACTCTTTTTGCCATTAGAAGCAGGTAAATCATGCTCAACTACGTTCTCACCGTGATTAGTAATTTTGATACTGCCTCGTTCCGAGGTATCAACCCATCCTCTACGTTTTGCAGTATCCCGAATAGATTGAGGCATGTGTTTTGGAGTTTTTCGTTCAACATCCTTGAAACAAGTAAACACATGCTCTGGCGTTACCTTATCTAGCTCCAGAACTCGTTTCAGGTAATAAACCGCTATAGTAATGGCTTGCTCTTGAGTAGATGGTTGTTTCTGAGCATAGAAATCTCTAAACGAAAGCTTATCTTCTGGTCGCAAGTTCAAATCCTTCACGATTGACATAATGGGAGGCTTTGAAGAACTCTTTTTAGGTTTTGAGTTCGCGGTCACACCAGGTAGAAGCTGATTGTCCTGTTCATCCTCAGAATCAATTTCAGAATCTAGCTCCTCGATAAGTTCATCTTCATCAAGAGGAGTTGCAGAAGCTGGTAATATCTTGACAATCTTTGGAGAGGACTGAAAAATTTTGTTGGCGGCTACGTTGATTGCCTGCAAACCTTCCTGAATAGTTTCGTCATCACCCTCAACCTCTGCGAAAAAAACACGGATGCGTCCACGACCACCATTTTTTGCCATTTTTCGTGTGGAAAACTTTAGCTACTTAGTATAGCCTTTGTATCAATTAATGTGCCACCATATCTGGTGCTTCAGCCAGAAAATTTAGAATATTTCTCTATATATGGTATCCAACAAACTGATGTTAGTAGCTAGCAGGTTACTTTAAAGTTACTGTCTCAACCAAGATTTGAAGCAGCTTAACTACTTACTGCCCATCTATTTCTGATGGATAGCTAGAATCTTTCCGTATATCATTCCAACTTAAGTGGATAGGTAGAATTGTTTCGTATATTAAGCGGTTTCTGGAAAATAGGCTGAAGTTTTCTGTATCTCTTCAAGATCGATCGCCCTTCGCTGTAGGTTGAGCTATCACATCCTTACTTGTGAATCAGTCGGTAACGTGAAACCAACCATGACTCGATTGGGCGATCGCATTAAGTTGAGGGATAGGATGCGATCGCGGAACGTTATGATGTAGCGCGGTTGTTAGGCAGTGACCTTAATAAGCGCGACCATCTTTGCTTTGTGCGTTAAAGCCCATTCACCATTCGGCAATTGTGTTGCTTTGAGATCGTCATTTGGGAATTCGACCTCATCTCCTTCAGTGCGATCGCCAATCTCAAGATAGGTTACATTTTCCTGAGATCGATTAATCAGTTGATGGGAGATTCCCATGCCTCACAACTCACCCTTCCTTGTTATGTTAATGGCCTAACAAACCCAAGCTTTCTTTACCTTTCCAGTACCGTTAAACCATAGCATTTCAGCCACCATGCCCGATGCCCTCGGTAATAGAGCGTGATGCTATCTACACCCGTCAGGACTTCTTTCAGTTCAAAATGAAGGTCAGGAATTTGCGCTAACCCCTTCTTCCAGTAAGCTCTCACATCCGCCTTGCCATGTAGAACGCCGTTAGATTCTTCAGCAATCGATGGGATCAAAAGGGAAGCTAACTCGAAGTCATCTGCGTAGTGGCTCAGGACAGCATCGATGTCATGTTGATTCCACCCCTCGATCCAACTGCGGGCAAAGCTTAATGCGAAATCTGCGTTCAGGATTGGCACGATCTGCAAAGACGCTTTGATTGCAAACAAAGCTCGGCACCGCTTCACAGTTCCAGCAGCAGCGCGGCATAGATACCTGCACCCAGAGCGAAAGCCCAAAAGCGGCTATCGCGATCTTCCGGGAGTTCTTCCTTCAGCACGTTCAGGACGACTCCTCCGGCGAGGAAGGCAAACAAGACAGCGATCGCTGCCTCGTGAATTTCGGTTCCGCTCCCAATGACCCATCCCACGATAATCGCCGCCGCCAGTATCCAGCGCCCCTTCTTGTGATAGGCATCCTTATGGTGTTCGCGCAAGCCGTTGTCGTTGACCATGAAATGCAAAGCCATTGCGAAGAAAAACAGAAAAAGACTTTGAAAACCCGGTTCCTCCGGGTGGATTAACAGGTAGCCGATCAAAGCATTGTAAACGGCGAATGAAGCGATGTGCGGCCAGAAGACCCCAGCTTCTGTAACATCTCCATTTCCCGCCTTTTGGTTGCGCTGGCGCGACAGTGTAGCAGCTCGCTCCAGTCCATAAAACACGCTGACGCCTATGAGTGCCACCAGGTAAACGTGGTGTTCCAGAAAGGCAAACCCCCCGTCCAACGTCTCCTTAACCGTCTCCTGTGCCTGACTCAGTTCCGGGAGGATATGGACGAAAATGTAGGCGACAGATACGCCACTCCCGATAGAAAGCCAGATACTGCGAGGGGTGGCATCCAGAAAGCGCAGTTTACCGGAGTAGAGATGTACCAGAGCCAACGCGACTGCAAGGATTGCAGACAGGAAGCGTACGTCAGGATTGAATACCGAAGACTCTGCAACTGCCAACAGCATCTTAGTTGAGAATAGAGAATATTTTTTAGACTGAATATCTTTACTAAAAAGGCACGCCACTCCTCAATAGCGAATCTGAAATCAGTGCCCTTGCTCTTCAGATTGATAGGATTTGGGCACTAAGGCGTCCTCCGCTCAGCCGATTTTTCTGAAGATTCTTCAAGTTTTAAACAGGTTGATTGACTGATAAACTTTCATCTTTAGGCAGGGGATCGGTTCTCTCTCTAGGCGGGGGCAGAACCAGAGCTAGTAGAGGTAATGTTTTGAAGTGGGGTATTCCCTCCTTTTTGCAACATGAGACAGCTATGCAAACTCACTCAGACACCCACTCACCTTCCCCAACTAAACAAAAAATCTCCAATATTTTTCGTCTTATAGGCTGGATTGCCTTCTGGGTAGGTTTAGGATTGGCTGTTGCTTCTGGCATCGCTTTATTATTTGCTATCTCAGGTCGTAACTTTGCCAACGAAGCAAATCCTGCCCTGGGAGTCGGTATATTCTGGGCGGTTTGCGGACTTTTAGCTCTTTTATTTGGTGTCTTTTTATCTTTCCGTTACACTCGCATCGCTAAGCATTTAGCAAATCCTAATTCGGCTGTGCATCCCTCCAAAGCCGATACTGTTCAAGTTCTGCGGCTAGCTTTAATTACAGGTTTGGTGGGAATTTTGTTATGTCTGTTGGGTGGTGGAGCAAGTCTGGGAGTGCTGGTAGCAAAATCTGTATCCCAACCTCCAGGTGTGGCAATCACCGACCCCTACAAGATTATTCGAGCGCTTGATGTTTTTGTGGTGTTAGGGAATTTTAATGGGATTGCCGGTCATTTTGTAAATCTGGTTGCTGCTCTAGGGCTGCTCAAGTGGGTGCATAATCAGTAATAATTTTCCACAACTCTAAGTCCTTGGTTTATTGCTAAAGACTCAGAATTTATCGTTCACAACGCATTAAAAATTTTTAACGACGGCGCTTTGGCGATACTGGTTGATCTTCGACAGTTGATTTTGGATGAACTCGCTCTTGTAGCGCCCACACACTCACCAGCGCTGCGGTTAACGCTCCAATTGTGTCCATAATTAGATCCACAATGGTGTCATCAAGGTCATTGATCACTTGCACAACCCATTCAAATATCTCCCAAAGAGCGCCGATAGCGATTCCGAAGCTAGCGATCGTTAAGATATACAGCAGTCGGTGGTAGCGAAACGGGGTCAGCATTGACTCATACACGAGAAAACTCAGCGCCAGGGTTACAGAAAAGGTTGTAAAGGCATGAGCAATTTCATCGTAGGGTCCCGGTGGGTAAAATAAACCCCAAACCCAGCCACCGGCATTGATCAACGCTGCGACTACAAATAGAAAATCGAACAACGTTGGCAGTTTATTTTCCAGAGTCACAAACATAAACGAAGCCGCGAGGAAGCAGGCGAGTGTAAATGAACCCACCCAGTTCCGGTGATACAATTCAACGGCGATCGCGATCGCTAGTAAGAATTGTCCAACCCATGCTGCTATCCGATATCCTCGCCAATCGCTACTCAGCATCGCTGTTTCCTCATAAATGGGTCATAGGTAAAGAGAGTTTTGAGTTTCGAGTTAGAACAGAGTTCTCTAATTCAAAACTTCAAACTTTTTCCAAATTACTCATTATTAACAAACTATAAACGAAGCAATTAATTTAATTTGCGATCATGCTTCTGGTTTCTGACGGGAAAGCGACTGAATCTCAGTCCGCAATGCAACTATCTCTTCGTGCAACGCGGCAATAGACTTGGCACTCGCTAACTCGGCTTCTTCGTTTTCAGCATCGCGCCCGATAAAGAATGTGGCGAGGGTTGCCGTTACGTAACCAAATACGGTGAAGGCGTACAGCGCTAGGATTAGGTGTAACACGCGACCTTCTGGAGTCTGTGGCACGTATTCGCCACCTATCGTTGTCATTAGCATCGCTGTCCACCAAAGTGCTTCCCCGTAGTCATTCAGTCCATCACCATTAGGAAGGTTGCTTTCAAAGGCATACATCCCTGCGGCTCCCACCAGCATCACCACCAGCGTCAGCGCGATGATGTAGCCAAAACCACGACGACCCATGCTGGCTCGGAGGGCACGCATCCCGCGATTCAGAGAACTAATGACTCGCACCAGCCGCAGCCCCCGGCTGGCTCTGAGTAAGCGAAGTACGCGGGTAATTCGGAAGACGCGCAATGCTGGCAACAATAGGGAAAGGGCGGTTAGCCAGTTTTGCTTGAGATAGACAAATTTGTAAGGAGCCAAAACTAATCGCAAGGCGAAGTCTAGAATAAAGACGATCCAGATGACGTTGCTGATGATTTCCAGAAGGGGATTTAAGCCCCAAATTAGTTCGACAACCAACAACGCCAGCCACCCGAAACCGAGCAATAGCATCGGTGTTTCTAGCGAGTCTTCTAACTGTTGCAGAACTTCGCCTTGTTCTTTTTTGAGTTCCCGTTTTTCAGATGGACTCAGATTGCTCATAAGATTTTTAATGATTCGCACGGCTGAGATTAGTAGAAGTGCAGTGAAATATGCCTCTAGCTAGAGAGCGAACTCCATTACAGTGCGAGATGGTTACAGGGGACGGACACTTATGTAGCTCCAATGCGCCAACTACTTGTACAGGTTCCCCGTGGGTGTGGGAAAACTGTCCTTGACATCGCCCAAGCTTGTGACGGAGCGAATCTTTCCCAGTTTGAAGCGACTGGGGCTGATGAATCTTTAGACGTGGTAATCGTCCACGTCTCGAATGGAAAGGTTGAGGAACTACTCGAACAGTTGCAATCGGTGCCAAAATTGCACGTCACACTGCTTCCGCGTGGAGTCATCGCCTTGCAGCCACCGCCTTTTAAAGCAGCGCAGCAGGTGACAGATGTGCAGGCACGCAGCCCTATCGAAATTTTCCTCTCAGGGCTGCAAAGCGTTGGCTCGTGGAAAGGGTTTCTGGGATATGCAGCGGCGGCGGGTGTGGTGGTCTGGATCGGCTTGTTCACGAATACTAGCTATCTTCTCGTCGCTGCCATGCTGATTGCACCGTTTGCGGGGCCAGCGATGAATACAGCGATCGCTACGGCACGCGGTGATGGAGAACTTCTCGGACGGAGCCTTTTACGATATTTTTCAGCCCTGGCGGTAACAATCCTAGTAACTGGGGCAATCACTTTGATTCTGCGGCAGGAAGTAGTGACATCTTCCATGAACGCAACCAGTACGGTTTCGGCAGTAGCAGTTCTGCTGCCACTGGTTGCAGGTGCGGCAGGCGCTCTGAATCTTGTGCAATCGGAAAGAAGTAGCCTCGTGTCTGGGGCAGCCGTCGGAATGCTCGTTGCGGCTTCGCTGGCACCGCCTGCTGGAGTGGTGGGAATGGCTTGTGCAATGGGTCGCTGGGATATGGCTGTAAACGGCGTCTTTGTACTGTTGCTGCAACTGGTTGGGATTAATCTCTCCGCCTCCCTGATGTTCCGCGTCTATGGTCTGTCTGCTCAAGGTGCCCGCTATAACCGTGGCAAGCGCTGGATATTTCCGTCTGCCTTTGCAGCCACCGCCGTAGCGCTCTTTGGCTTGCTGACTTGGCAGTTTTCCTCCTCCCCAGAGCTTCAGCGCGGTAGCCGCGAACAGCGTGCTGTTGCCCAAATCCAGAAGGTAGTGAATGATAGCGGTTTGGCAAAACTGGTGGAGGCAAATGTTCGATTCACCCCCACGAATATCAAAGGTCAGAACACGCTGTTGGGTACCATTTATGTTCAGCGTCAGGCGGGTGTTACTGAGTCTTCGGAAGAGATTCGCTCTCGCATGACGCAGACGATCCAAAGGCAATTACTGGACAAAAGGTTTAACGTCACCCCTTTAATTGATGTCAGCGTTCTGGAAGCGCCTTAATCGGAAAGTTAAATTAGGAGGGCTAGGAGGGCGGCTGGAGCGTGAATATCGTGATTTCAGGTGGGGCATTAATGCGGAGGGGAACCCGACTGAAACCAATGCCTCGATTTACATATAAGTGATTCCCCGGTTGCCCGTAGTCTTCAATCCAACCAGCGTCATGCACCAGTTCCTCTTCGTCATAGGTGAGCAAAAACCACACGGGCGTCAATCCAAAGGGCAAGAGGTTAATCTGCCCGCCGTGGGTGTGTCCTGCCACTGCTAGCGGTGCGGTACTGGGAGGTAGTGCATCAAAGGTGTTGGGATTGTGCATCATCACTAACCGGGGTGCCGACTTTGGCACCTGAGCTAAAGCAACTAGGGGTTTGTCTTGTTTCGGGAGGTGTGCCCCTATGCCCACCAGGTATAAAGGTTGATTGGCGATCGCTTCTGCCTGATTGCCGGTTCCAGGCAATTCCAGCGCCACGGCTTCATTGTTGAGGACTTGCACACCTATAACTTCTAGTGCTTGACGCATTTGCGTGGCTAACGGCTCATCATTGGAAGTTGCTTTGGAGTTTTTCATCCGATAGTCATGATTGCCCAGCACGGCATAGGTGGGAATGTCTGCCTGGGTTAGCGGACGTACCAGTTCAGCAACTTTGTTGATTTCTTCAGTGGGGTTCTTACCGGGTTCATAGAGAAAGTCACCCGCAATTAGCACGGCGGCGGGACGCTCTTCTATCAGTTGCTTGACAATCCGGCGGATGGTGGAGGTATTACCCAAAGGCATCCCCACCTGCATATCGGAGATTAAGCCAATTTTTTTCCCTTGCCAGCTAGAGGGGAGATCGGGGATTTGTGCAACATACTCTTCCCGATCGATTAAATAGGGTTCGATGGCTAAACCCCAAATCCCGTAGGTACTCAGCACTCCCAATAGGCTAAGTAGGATGTATTTGAGGGTTTTCTGCTTCATCGTTTAAAACTCCTCTAGCGCTTTTACTGCTGCCAAATATCGCTCCTCAATATCCTTTCGGTCTACCTCTTCTGATACCTCTTGTTGGCTGCTGCGCTCGATCATCTGGGCATGACGCAGCAACGCCGCCCGATCTTTCTGGTTGCGGGTGTGGTTGGCGATGAGTGCGATCGCTTCCAGCAATCGAATCCTCACTGCTATATCCGGTTTGCTGTACTGTCGAATCTGGTTAAAGGCAGCATCAACTAATTCTGCAAACGTCACCGGATTCGCGATCGCTCGCAGGTTGTTGTCGTTGTCGTAGCGGTAGGGCGAGGGAAAATCTCTCTCCGCCAGACGGCAAAGTGCAGCGGTTATCTGGTTAATACACTGGATCGCCGTGAACGGATCGTTGATGCCAGGAGAAATGGCACGAGCGGCAATTTCAACTAACTGATTAATGGGGAATTCTATATCCTGTTGTTCGGTGCGTTGCTCGCCAAAAATAAATGCTTGGTTCAGGTGGTGGATGAGTTTTTTATTCACCCGTTCTCCAGGCCAAATCATCACCAGTTCGCTTCCTTCCACAATAAACTTGCCAGGACGATATTTCAGACGCAGGAGGAGGTCTTTTGAGGTGGCGATCTTCATTAACAGCTCGTCATCAATTGCTTGAAGATAACCGCTTTCTTTCGCCAAGATGGGAGCCGCTTCCTTGTCGAACTCGGCTGGGATTTCCGCCACCGACCGCTGCTTTGGTACTGATTTACCCTGCCCGATCTTCTGCGGAAATAAGCGATCGATAGCATTATCCAACTCTCTGCCAACGTCTCTGATGATATGCGATGCCTGCATCGAGGTTGAGACGTGATGGATAAAGTAAATCAGGACGCCGATGCTAGCGATCGCTAGCACCATGCCCATTGTGACGGAAGTTTGCGGCACAAACACGTCGTAATCATCTCCCCGCACGGTTCGCAGTACCAGCAAGCAGTAGATGAATGTACCGATAAATGTGCCCAGGACGACTTGATTGCCCGTATCCTGCATGAAGTTCCGCATCAGTCGTGGGCCGAATTGGGAGGAAGCAAGGGTGAGGGCAACAATCGTAATCGAGAAGGCGGTTCCGGCAACGGTAATCATCGAACCAGCAACAGATGAAAGCAGCGTTCGCGCTCCATCTGGCCCTCCTGTATAGATCCAACCCAAGGACTCTAGCGGGCCAGATTTGCCTGCTCGATCGAGGCTTAGCATTCCGACTGCTAGCGCGATCGCAATCACTGCCATCAGTGTTGGTACGAACCAGTAGCTGGAGTGGAGCGAGTCCCAAAGTTTGCCCAGCTTAATGTTTTTCATCCATCAATTATCGTTGGCAGTTTGAGAGCGATTGGGGTTCTCGTCTCTATGGCTACCATTGCCATCTTTTTGGGCACGCATTTCTGCCAGCTTCCGGAGTGAACCGCCGATGCTACGGGGTTTTGGCACTTCTTTATTACCCGCAGGCCATCCTTCACGCTGACGTGAGCGATCGCCGTCTGTTTCTTCGGTTTGGTCGTGGAACAGGATTTGCTGCGTCGGGAAAGGCATATCGATGCCATTAGCAGTGAGTTTGTTCTTAATGGCAGCGAGAACTTGATCCTGCTTATCGAGAACATCTGCACGTCGCGGCGGCTGTACCCACCAACGGGCGCGGATTTTCACAGTACTGTCAGCCAGCTCTACCACAAGGGCATCGGGAGCTGGATCTTCCAAAACATCATCGACGCTAGCGATCGCTTCCAGAATCAGTTGTTTTGCCCGGTCAATATCGTCGCCGTAACCAATACCCACGTCGTACTGAAGGCGGCGATTCTCGAAAGCAGTGTTCACAGTTACCGAATTTGTGAACAGCTCAGAATTCGGAATCACGATGCGACGACCATCATAGGTTCTAATTGTCGTGGCTCGCGTTTGGATGTTTTCAACCGTCCCCTCAAAATCTTTGAATACGATCTGGTCATCGATCTGGAACGGTTCAGTCAATAGAATTAAGATGCCAGCCAGAAAATTCTGGAGAATATCGCGGAAGGCGAAACCAATTGCCACCCCACTGATACCTAGCAGTTGAACTAAATCTCCAGCTTTGAATGTCGGGATGACGATGGATAATGATACAAATAAACCGACTAAAATAACAATTCCCTGTGACAAACGACCTAGTACCAGCCCCAGATTCCGAGCTTGTCGATGCCTTCTGGTAAGCCGTCTGACTGTCGCCTTAATCGTTCTTGCTGCGAAAAAGAATATCGCAAAGACGATTACTGCTAACACAATATTTGGCAGCATGACAATCAGGCTATCGCTCATTGCCTGAATTTTTTCCCACGCTGTTGATACCGATGTTTCGGGATTCATTACTCTTCGCCGCTTAAAAACTTTCGTTAATATTACTAGGAACTTAATTATTTCGGCTCTGCCTAAGGTTAGTATTTAGACGATGGAAATCCGATAATGAGTAGAGCAGTAGGTCAGCACCAGTCAACTTATCGAATAGCACGGTTAATCATTCTTCATTGTTCAGGCTTCTCGAAAAAATTGAAGATTACCATAGATTTTAGAGACGCGATCGCCCTTATCTCTACACAGTGACGATTCTGGCATCTTTTGACTAACCTAACCGTATTGATTGCACAAGCGCAGCCGATTAACCTCTAAGAGCCGCCGCCACCCAGTACGCAACCGCCTTAGTGATCGAGCATTTGTTATCGAGTATTTGTGAGCGGCACCCGCCAAATTTTGATAGTACTGTCACCACTGCCAGTAGCAATTGTCTGCCCATCCGGGCTAATCACAATACATTTAACCCAGCTAGAATGCCCGGTAAGCGTGCGAATTTCTTCACCCGTTGAAAGATTCCAAATTCTAATTGTTTTGTCCGCACTGCCACTCACTAAAGTTTGTCCATCTGAGCTAATTGCAACCGAATTCACATAGTTAGAATGCCCGGTGAGGGTGTGAATTTCTTTCCCAATGTTTAAATCCCAGATTTTAACTGTTTTATCGGCACTAGCACTGGCTAAAATCTGCCCATCCGGGCTAATCGCAACGGAATTAACAGGTTGAGAATGACCCTGAAGCGTACGGATTTCTTTGCCCGTAGAAATATCCCAAATTTTAATCGTTTTATCGGCGCTGCCACTGGCTAAAATCGTCCCATCTGGGCTAATTGCAACGGAATTAATAGGTTGAGAATGACCCTGAAGCGTGCGGATTTCTTTACCTGTATAAATATTCCAGATTTTAATCGTTTTATCGGCGCTCCCGCTGGCTAGAGTCTTCCAATCAAAGCTAATCGCAACAGAATTAATAGGGTCAGAATGTCCTTTTAATCTACGAATTTCTTGACCAGTGGAGATATTTAAAACTTTAATTGTTTTATCGGCGCTGCCACTTATTAATGTATTTCCCTCTGGGCTAATCGCTAGAGAATTCACGTAGCTGTCATGCCCTTTTATGACGCGAATCTCTTTGGCTGTAGACTTCTTCCAAATTCTAATTGTTTTATCGGCACTACTACTGGCTAAAATTTGCCCATCCGGGCTAATCGCTAGAGAATTTACCTGGCTTTCATGCCCATGAAGCGTTTTAACTCCCGAAAGATTTTCATAAGCGATGACTTTGGGCGCGTCTTGGTAAGATAGTTTCCAAATTCCATATCCTCCTAATCCGACCAAGCAAGTAACAGCTCCCCCCACCAACCATCTATTTTTATTTTTCTTACCAACAATGATCGTTGGAGCTAATGAAGGTTTCCAAGGGGGAAGTATACCAACAACTGACCCGATACCGATCAGACTAAAGTTAGGGGAAGATTTATGTCGAGATAAAGATTGTGAAATTTTAGCGAGGTCATCTAAAATTTCTTGAGTATTTTTGTGCCGCGCTCCGGCGGTAGGAGCCATCAGTTTATCAATAAAATCTGCCAATAAAGGTGAAATACCCGGTGCATGGTTGCGCCAATTAAATTTATCCGTTAAAGGTTCATAAATTGCGCGATCCGTTGCTTGTTTGCCAGTCAATAAATAAACAAAACTACGCCCTAATGCATAAAAATCTGATTGGGGTACGGCATGACCCTTTTCTTGCTCTGGAGGCGTATAGCCAGCGGAACTAATCCTTGTGACACTGCCTGCACCACCGACTTCGGCAAGGTAAGTATAGGTCATCTCCCTGGCAGTGCCAAAGTCAATCAAGACCAGATGCCCTGTGGAGCGCATCATGATATTTGCGGGTTTAATGTCTCGATGGAAATAGTTTTTTTGGTGGACAAGATGTAAAATCTCAGCGAGCTGTTTTAACCAGTCAAGAGCTAGCTGCTGATCGAGAGGGCGATCGCCCTGTTGTTGCATCCACTCTTTTAAGTTAGGCCCATCAATTTTCTCCATGATGATGCCATAAACTGGCTCTCGGCTGTTTCTGGGATAAAACTGGAAGTATCCATCTGGCTCAACTTTGGGGATACCGGGATGATTCAGCTGACTTAATACAATGGCTTCTTGCTGAAATAGCTCGACGACTCTGGCATTCGTGTTGTGATCTTTTTTGAGGATCTTCAGGATTTTGGGCGTTGCACCCTCGTAGGCTTCATAAATATTGCCGAAGCCGCTGTTGTCACTCAATAGGCGCATGACCTGATAGCGACCTTGTACCAGCAACTCTGAGCCACAATTGCGGCAGATACGGTTGTTGGCGTTGGCTGGATCGTTAGGTTTAGGGCAGCTGGGATTGATGCAGTAGCTCATAGATAGCTACAGAATTGTCATATCCCTAATATATGTTGGGAATTTTTAATTATCCACCTATTGCTAGAGGATGCAAGTCCGATAGTTGTTATAGAGCAAGGATTTTAGCTGGCGACAAAAAAAGACGGGATGGGCAAGCCTATCCCCCAAAATTTAGTCAGGACTTTCACAGTGAAAGCTTGAAACCTAGATCCCTCCTAGCCGCCTGATAAATTGAAGCAAACCGGAAAAGTCCCCAATTTATTAGGCATTTAGGAAGATATCCCTATCAGTCCTATTGGTTTGAAATTATACTTTATTCTATTTTATGGATACAAAAGAAGTCTGTTGTTGTCGGTTTTAAGGTATTTAAAAACTACGAATATATTATCTTGAATTGAATTAGACTCTCTCCGAACTTATCTTATATAGTTAAGATTATCGATTTAATGATATATCTTAAAATTGTCTATTCTTGCGACAATGCTTAAACTAAATAGCCTTCAATTGAACTAAGCACCGAGCCTAACTTAGAGTCAAATAGCCTTCAATTAAGGTTAGGTAATGCATTTCCTTGTAAGGCAGGGAAAATCATTTAAAGCCTCTCTCCGAGAGAGAAGGAGAGAGCCTGGAACAGAGGTTTGCTAATTCTTATTCTCAGAGTCAGCCAAGGGCTGAATAGATTCTTCACCCCAGTAAGCGGAGGGTAAAGCCTTTCCGATGGGTTGGCGCTGTACAGACTTTAATTGCAACGCCTTCTTTGCGGCAATGGGTGCCAAGGAAGGCGATGAAGGGGGGAGCAAAGAATTATTCTGCTGTGTTCCAATTCCGGTTTTTTGATTGACTGCTGCTGATACGGGTTCTAGAGCCTGAGCCACTTGAACCTGCTGCTGTAGGTCTTCTGTTGAAGACACTAGATTGCTGAGTCCATTCACCAAATTTCGTAAATTGTTGCGGAAAGCTTCGTCCCCTGTCAAATCATCCAGGTCAGATGTAATTTTCTGAGCATTTTCAAACGTCATCCGCGCTGAGTCTAAGGTTTGTTGCAACACAACCAAATTGGTTGGACTGTTAAGAGCGGTGGAAAGATCGCGAAAGTTAGCCGATGCCTGCGCTGCATTAAGGGACGCTTGCGCCGCATTTGCAGACAGGAGTTCTAAGTTCCGCCGCAGTTGTCCACCTCCAAACTGGGTGACTTGTCCATTTAGGTTACTCGCACTCAGGCGCAACTGTTCGCTAGCTTGGCTAAAGTTGTTCAAGGTACTGACAAGAGTCGTGCGGTTGGCGACAACTAGACCATTCAGATTATCAACAAGCTGATTGAGCTGGGTGGCAGTCACGCTATATTGATTCGCGGTTTTAGAAATTTGGTTTGCTGCCAAACCAACTTGATTGGTAGTTTGATTGGCAGCACTCGTCACTGAATTGGCTGCGACTGAGAAGGTTTTAATTTCTTGTTGCACTGAGCGACTTAAACCCGTGAGTTCGCGGGTAAGTTGAGATACCCCAACGGCGGCGACGCTAGTATTTTTAGCAACTGAGTTGAGGTTAGCAAAGAATGTGGGGTCACTGTAGAGATTGGCGATGCGGGTAGTGCTGCGAAGCAGTTCATCAAAACTGACCCCAATTTGACCTTGCACACGATCCTCGTCACAAACAATCAAGCTAGACTGGCATTGCGGATCGAGCGGATTCGCCACCTTAGCGTCTGGCTGGAAGGGCTTCAGGGGAGTAATATCAATTGAGGTTTCGCTGAGCAGACCGGATTGATTGGCTTCAACAACGACATCACGCGGAATTAGTAAGTCAGCCGGTGAAATTTGCATTACCACATCGACGCCATTCGAGCTTGGATTGATGGCGGTAATTTTCCCAACATTGACGCCGCGATAGCGGACGGGTGCGCCAGCTTGCATCCCGCCAGCATTGGCAAATTCCGCCACGACTGTGTAGCTACGGCTACCGGGGTTCAGCCCGCGTATCCACAAAATCAGACCCCCAAATAAGAAAAGGGACAGCAGGATTAACAAACCGACGGAGCCTTCTCGAACCGTTCGCGATCGCATCTGTTTTCCTCATACCATTAACAATTAAGAATTAAAAATGCAAGCATTTTTAATTCTGCCTTTCTTAATTTTTAATTTTTAATTGATTTTAGCCGATGACGTGAATTGGGCCAGTCACACTCCCACTAAAAAATTGTTGAACGATAGGATTGTCGGTAGTATCAATCTCGCTAACGGCACCTTCCCACTGTACTTGTCCCTGATAGAGAAATACCACGCGGTTAGCAGTGCGGCGAATGGTACTTTCTTGGTGCGTCACCATGACATAACTGCTACAACCGCCAGGGATTTGCTGCAACTGACGAACTAAATCCTCAATGACTGTCGAAGCAATGGGGTCAAGACCAGCGGTAGGTTCATCATAGAGTAAAACTTCTGGGTTGTCTTGGGGATGGTCTGGATTGGACATAATCGCACGGGCGAAGCTCACCCGTTTCCGCATTCCACCCGACAATTGCGAGGGGTAGCGATCGCTGACTCCCGGCAACCCAACCATCTCTAGCTTTTCCTCCACCAATTCTCGTATCCGCCGACGCGACAGTTTAGAACGCTGAAACAGCAGAAAGCCGACATTCTCTTCCACCGTCAGCGAATCGAATAAAGCCGCTTGTTGGAACACCATCCCAATTCCCAGGGGATCTTCGGCATCTTCAATTAAGCCGCGACGCCGTTTTCCCAGAATATAAACTTCACCGGCATCAGGAGCTAAAAGTCCGGCAATAATCCGCAAAATCGTCGATTTACCAGTCCCGGAGGGGCCAATAATTGCCAGCGCATCGTTCTGATAAATTGTCAGATTGACCCCATCTAAGATGACATTGTTGCCAAAGGATTTACAAATTCCCTTGAGTTCGATGAGTGGCTCTGGCATAGGGAGATTGGGGATTGGTAAAAAGTTTTGAGTTTTGAGTTTTGAATTAAAGAACTCTTTTATAACTCAAAATTCAACGCCCATAAATTAAAAGTTTTTGTTTTAAATTTATGGGCATTGAATCAAAAAACTCTCTAATCATTCAACACTCAACACACTCTCATGCCTGATTACCGAACGCTCTGACGAACTCCATTGGCTGAAGCTGCGTTGGTGTCTGCTGAGGACGCTTCCAGTCCAAAGACGCGACCAAACACTTTTTCCACCTTGTAGCCGGAATCAATCGACTCCAAGGGGTCTTTGCGGAGCCGGTGACGCAGACACAGAGTGATGACGCGGCGGATATCGTCTACGGTGACTTCAGTGCGTCCTTCTAGGGCAGCGATCGCGCGAGCGGCTCGGTTGATCACCATATCGCCCCGCAAGCCGTCTACATCCAATTCCGAGCAAACTTCCGAGATTTTTACCCGCAAGTCATAGTCCATCGTCACTGAGATCAGGCGTTCCTGAGCGCTGACGAGCTTTTGTTGCAATGCTTGTTGCTGAGGAAGATATTTTTCCAGAAACTTCGGGGGATTTTGGTCAAACTCAGCCCGTTGCTCCACAATTTCCACTCGCAGCGCCGGTTCCTTCACTGTGCGAATTTCTGCGTGCATTCCAAAGCGGTCGAGCAGTTGAGGTCGCAGTTCGCCTTCTTCCGGGTTGCCGGAACCAACGAGAACAAATCTCGCCGGGTGACGGATGGAAATTCCTTCCCGTTCGACGGTGTTCCAGCCACTTGCCGCTGAGTCAAGTAGTACATCGACTAGGTGGTCGTCAAGTAGGTTGACTTCATCCACATAGAGAATCCCCCGGTTAGCTTTGGCGAGGAGTCCGGGTTCAAAGGCTCTAACTCCTTGAGATAAAGCTTTTTCAATGTCGATAGTGCCGCAGACGCGGTCTTCTGTCGCACCAAGCGGCAGGTCAACCATTGTGACTTTTTTCTGGGCGATGGGAATTTCTTCCTGTTTCGCCACGCGATCGCGCACGCTGTCGCTCATCAAATCGGGATCGCTGGGATGACTATTAAACGGGTCATCAGCCACGACTTCGATTTCTGGCAACAGGTCAGCCAAAGCCCGGATCGTGGTGGATTTGCCCGTTCCGCGATCGCCCATAATCATCACGCCGCCAATGTAGGGGTCAATCACATTCAGCAGCAAGGCCAGTTTCATCTCTTCCTGACCCACGATAGCAGTGAAAGGAAAAACGACACGGCGTGCCGTAGGGGACGCTGAGGCTGTCGGACTCACAGAATTGTTACCCATCTTATTATTCACCGCCTTTCATTGTGCCACTTTTCGCTTCATCCGAACCGAAAATTCCGAATCCATTGAGGATGCGTGAATTCAGAATTTTACCGAACAGTACCGAACGGTATGGGTTCATTTCCTGCGCGATCGCTTCTTTTCGGTAAATCTCTAGCCAAAACATTTTCTGAACCCTGCCAACTCCCCAGCACTCGGATTTTTACATGGGAGGGGTGGGAAGCTGTTTCAAATCATTTAGCACCTCTGTAACCGACTGGTAACGAGTCACAAAGTGAAAGCGCACCATTTTATCCAAAATCTCGGCAAATTCGTCTCTAACTGAGGCAAATTCGCGCCAATTGATGTTGCCGGTGTTCCGGTCAGTTTCCAGCTTGCTGGGAGGTATCCCCGTTACTGCCTCGACCCCAATCATGCCCAAAGCATAGATATCACTGCTGAACCTAGGGTGGCCGTCATATTGCTCAGCCGGAGTGTAACCACGGGTACCAATGGCAATCGTGCGGTTTTCCTGGTCGTTCTCTTCTTGGGGTTGAATCTGTTTTACAGCACCAAAGTCAATTAAAACTAAGCGACCGTCTTTTTCGCGGCGAATAATATTACTCGGCTTAATATCCCGGTGGATGACTTGGTTTTCATGGATAAATACCAGAATTTCCAGAACCCCGCACAAGATTTCCACCACTTGCGCTTCCGGTAGGCGCTTATCTATCAACAGTTCGTCCGTGAGCGGATGACCTTTAATAAATTCTTCGACTAAATAGAATTCTTTGTTTTCTTCAAAATAGGCAAGTAACTGCGGAATCTGAGAATGGTGCCCCAAACTTTCTAGAATGGCGGCTTCCGTAAAAAATAGCCGATTCGCCAATTTTAAGAATTTTTCATCCCGAAGCGCAGGCATTAAATGCTTAACCGCACACAGGGGCTTACCCGGTCGCTTGGTATCTTCTGCCAGATACGTATGACCAAACCCGCCCGAAGCCAGAGGCCGAAGGATCTTGTAGCGTCCCATCAATAGAGACGGGCTTAGGGAGTCGTTATGCTTTATGGGAGAGGAATCTATTAATGGCGGACGCTCTATCCGCTCAGGTTCTGTAATTACCTCTAGTCCAGGCTGCCACGGCTGAGTCTCATCATTATCATCATCATAATTATCGCGATTGGGCAGAACCGTTACGGATGAAGGCGCGATCGCTGTTGCTACCTCTGCTTCTTCCTCAATCTTTGGTTCCTGATTTTTCTGTTGGAGAAGTGCTTGCATCTGTGCCAGGTTGATTTGCTGTTCCTGAACCAGAAGCACAATTTTTTTCTGATTTTGTTCGGCTTGGTGAGCGCTATAAGCCACGACACCAGCAGCCGTCCCCACCAACGCGATCGCAGAGGGAACCACTGGCACCCATCCCGCTTGGGTAAACAGCACCCAACACGTCCCAAACAAGACACCCAGCGCCGCTACCTGTCCCAATAATAAATGCCCTGGATGCCGCAGCCGCAAAGCCATCAATCCGCCAGTTACAGACCAACCCAGCACCCACAAAGCTTCTCCCCAATCCGACCAGAACCAAAATAAACGACGCCCATCCAGGACAGCACTGAGCATCTGGCTCACCAGCTGGGCATGAGTGACAACCCCAGGCATTTTCCGATTTCCCTTCTGTGAGCCGCTATAGGGAGTATAGAAAGCGTCATCAATGCTGGAAGCAGTAACGCCGATGAGAACGATGCGGTCTTTTACCCAGCTAGGGTCAAACTGACCGTTGATGACTTGACTCATCGTTATCTGATTGGAAGGGCGGTTGGCAGAGCGGTAATTGAGAATAATTTGGTACCCCCGCGCATCCATGCCTTGATATCCTCCATCGTTAGCCTCTAGAGGTTTGAAGACAGTGTTTTTCCAGCTCAGATGCTCTGCGGTTTCTGGAGCAACGATTCCTTCTTTTTCTAAGTAACGTTGTACGAGCTGGAAGCCTAAGGAATTGGGGTTGGGGCAGGGTTCGTGTGCAGAGGGAGAAAGAAATAACAAAGCCCGCCGCAGAACGCCATCACGGTCAACCTTAACGTCGCTGAAGCCAACCCGACTCTCTGAGACGCTTGGGGGTGCAGCATTCCCAGGACTTTCGGAGTCTTTAACTTTACACACGGGAATGATGCGACTATCCTTTCGCATCAGAGCCGCCAATTCTGCATGACCAGGCTGTACGGGCAAATCACGAAAGATATCTAATCCAATGACACGCGGTTCGTTTGCCAGCAGTTTTGTCAGCATCTGATGCATTCGTTCATCAGACAACGGGTATTGCTTGTAGGTTTGGATGTCTGCTTCGGTGACAGCGACGACCAAGATGCGGGGATCTGGCTTTTCGGCTGGTCGTAACCGGATCATCTGGTCATAAGCACCCAGTTCCAGCGTTTCTAGCAGACCTTGTTGCCGGACTCCCAGCACTAAGAGGGAGACCACCACACTGACCACAAGGGCTGGTTGTCCCAAAATGAAGGTAGCAGTGCGTCTTAGGTGCGATCGCACGGTATGAAAATTCCCTTTTGAAAGCCGATCTATCACAGGAACGTTGTCAGGTTAGAACGTAAGAAGCTTAATTAGAAAAGGTTGGAATGGTTAAAATGTATCGCTCGTAAGGAGCGATCGCTACGAGGTATGAGAATGCTTACAGTGTACAAATTTGCAGTTACAAATTTGCCAAGTCACCCTAGCCCTGCTGTCCGGCAACAGCCCGCGTCTGCCACTAAAAGCCTGCACGGCTTTTGCGAATAAATGCCTCTCCCTATTTGCATTCTAATATTCGTAACTAACTGTGAGTATGATTCTGCCGTTTCGATCGATCTATTATTTTGCTTTAGTCCTTTGTCGCTCTAGCTCTTCTTTACCATAATTAAGTCTTGGCTGTAACTCTCTTAGGTGGTTATTTTTCTAACAATTTTACTGGATCTACACTCGTAGCTAGTTTTGGGGTTGGCAGATTCCTGAACAATTGAGACTACGAGGCGAGAGGAGGTAAGTTTGGGAATAGGGACGAATAAAAATAGCTTCATCTTTTTCCTCTAAAAAAAACATTTTTATAGTAATAACTTGCTGCCTTACCAGTGATAATAATTATTTTTTGATCTCTAATTTAGATTCCTTGTTAACATTACTCTATCTTTATCTTTCTTCTCACCTTCTTTTAATGCTAAATCCTTAACGATTTTGCCTTTACAATTCATTTATTTTGAAATATTATTAATAATTAAAAACA
Source organism: Coleofasciculus sp. FACHB-1120 (assembly GCF_014698845.1). Lineage (NCBI taxonomy): Bacteria > Bacillati > Cyanobacteriota > Cyanophyceae > Coleofasciculales > Coleofasciculaceae > Coleofasciculus > Coleofasciculus sp. FACHB-1120. Next base: position 86,357 of record NZ_JACJTV010000008.1, read on the forward strand.
TAGCCGCCGAAAGTATAAAAGTTTTTTATAAAACAATATTTTTGTCTTTTTTTACCTATTTGGTTTTATCTTGATGCAACAAAATTAAATTAACGATCCTTAATTCCTTCTTGATTTCAGCCCAAAGCTTGCGCTCTACCCAAAGATTTAGGGGTTAATTTTTCTGAAGTCAGGATTATTTTCCTAAAATCAGCCAAGAAGCGATAGCTGCTCAAGTATCGACTCGCGCTTCTTAAAAAAGGTGTTATGAGCTGAACGAGGAAATTTATTAATCTGTGTCCGAGGTTTCAGAGCGAATCAGGTGTACATTTTGTTCCCAATTAACCCCATCAAACGGAACAATGCGAAAACGAGACGCCACATCCCCATCAAGACAACGCACGTTTACATCAATTGAATCGGGATGGGAACGGGGACGGTAAAATGGATGAATCCCGCAAATACGGCAGAAGGTGTGCTTAGCAACACCCGTATTGAAGGTGTAGGTTGTCAATAAATCTGCACCATTTAGTAAGGTGAAACGTTCGGACGGCACAATGAGATGTAAAAAGCCCTTCTTCCTACAGATGGAGCAGTTGCAATCATCCACCTTATGCTCGTCAACAATGACCTGAAAGCGGACTGCTCCACAGTGGCAGCCACCTTCGTAGATAATTGGTTCTTCTGTTTGTGCGCTCATATTAAGTCATTCGCAGTTAGCAGATTCTAATTTATTTCCAGTTCCTAGTCTATTGCGAATGGCTATTTTCTCGCACTTCTTTTGCAAACAATGGTTAACGTGCAGATAAAAGTACGGCTCAATACTTTTATAAGCGCTCTTCAATGATAATAAATTAAATATAAATATATGTTACTTTACAAAAAAAGACTAAATATTGTTTAGTATAAACAAAGAACAATTTTACAGCTTAGTTGTGAACTTCTAAAGGAGAGGAGCAATTACTTTAAAACCTCCACCGAGATCCCCCTAAATCCCTATTTAAAAGGGTGACTTTTCCGGGTTTCGCGTCTTTAAGGGGAATTGAGGGATCTAAGTTTTAGCTTTTTAGTGCGTAAGTCCTGTTTTTTCCGAGTTGGCATAAGCGATTATAATTGCTTACTCCAATATTTACCATAAATACCAATTTTCTATAAACCAAGCGATTGAGTTAATTATTATGGAAGTTTAAAATTTAGAGAATCAATGAGGTATTTTAGGCTTAATTAAGCAATTTGCCACCTAGCTAGTTGAATTGGTTTCTTGATAAAAAAACATATTGACTCCTCTATCCTCTAGGAGGAAAAAGGGGTAAGAGATTACAAAAATGGACGAAAATAACCAGTCAATTAAGCATGATTATTTACAAGATAAAGATGCTTCTGGAAAGTTGCAACAACCTATCTCAGATGCAGATGTAGAACGTCGCCACCTTGAAGAAGAACTGGGTAGAACCAGGGCGGAACTAGAGGCATATCGAACACTCTACGAAAATACTCCCTGTATCCATTTTACGTTAGATGCGCTAGGAGTTGTTCTTGGAGTCAATCAGTTTGGCGCTGCCCGTCTCGGTTATAGCGTCCCAGAGTTGATTGGAAAAACAATTTTTAGCACTTTTGCGCCTGACGACGAAGAAAGGTTAAAAGCAGAGTTTACTCAGTTTTTGCAACAAGCAACTCAAGAAGATTTTGATTTTAATTCAACAACCGAATCGAACGCTTTCGTTACTCATTGGGAGTGGCAAGCCATCTGTAAGGACGGCAGCATTTTCTGGGCAAATGTTAGTGCGAGCATTGTACAAAGAGTTAATACGAATGTAGCTGTCGTCTTGGTTTGCAATGATATAACTGAGCGGAAACGGGCACAGGAACGCCTACATTTATTGGAGCAGGTTCTCCGTGATTGCTGCAATAGCATTGTCATTACCGACTCCAATCAACCAGATAATCCAATTATTTATGTCAATCCAAGTTTTGAGCGTTTAACAGGCTACTCTGCTGAGGAAGCTGTAGGGCAAAACTGCCGCTTCTTGCAGGGTTCTGAAACTGCTCAGCCAGAACTCGATGAGCTACGAGTGGCAATTAGCGAGGCTAGAGAATGTTATGTCACCTTACGAAACTATCGCAAAGATGGCACCCTTTTCTGGAATGAACTTTATCTTTCCCCAATAGGAAATCCCCAAGGGACTTTAATCGGTTTTGTGGGGATTCAGACGGATATTACTGAGCGAAAACAGGCAGAAGAGGCACTACGCAAAAGCGAAGCGAACATTCGCGCTCTTTTAACTGCCATTCCGGATTTAATCTTCCGAATTAGCAAAGATGGCACTTATTTAGACTTCAAAGCGGCAAGAGACTTTGATACATTCTTACCTGCTCAGGAATTTATAGGTAAAAAGATAGACGAGGTTTTGCCCATAGAGGTCGCTGAGACAGCCAGATACCATGTGGAGCAAGCACTTTCTACGAACGAAATCCAAATCTTCGAGTATCAGCTACCCAAAAATGGTACTTTGCAAGATTACGAGGCGCGGCTCGTTGTCACCGGAGAAAATGAAGTTTTAGTCATTGTGCGCGACATTCGCGATCGCAAAGCCGCTGAAGAGTCACTGAGGCAGCAAACTGAGCGGGAGCGGCTGCTGAGGGCGATGCTAGAACGCATCCGTCAGTCTTTAAATCTGGAGGAGATTCTCAACACGACGGTGTCTGAAGTCCGGCAATTTCTCGCCTCCGACCGAGTGATCGTTTTCCGCTTTCAGCCAGACTGGAGTGGCGTCGTAGCAGTGGAGTCAGTTGCTAATGGTTGGACTCCGCTCCTAGGAACCACAATCCAAGATCCTTGCTTTCAGGAAAGCTATGTCCAGCTCTATAAACAGGGTCGCACTAAAGCCATAGAAGATATTTATACAGCCGAGTTGAGTCAGTGTCACATCGATTTACTACATCGGCTTCAAATTAGAGCCAGCTTGATCGTGCCGATTCTCCAGGGAGAGGAATTGTGGGGACTGTTAATTGCCCATAATTGTTCGCAACCCCGACAGTGGCAGCAACTAGAAATTGATTTGCTTTGTTCCTTGGCAACCCAGGTAGCGATCGCAATTCAGCAAGCCGAACTGTACAACCAAATGCAACAGCAAGCTCAGCGCGAGCAAGCGCTGAATCGGTTTACTTGTGCAATTCGTAGCTCTCTAGAATTAGAGGTAATTTTTGCCACAGCAGCAGCGGAAATCGGTCAACTTTTGCATATCGACCATGTTTCTATCCTGGAATATCTTCCGCAACGGCAAGTCTGGCTGAATGTAGGAGAGTACCATCAATCTCCTAGTTTGTTGAGCGGTCTAGGGATGGAAATTCCAGATGTAGACAATTTGTTGGGAAGGCAACTCAAGCAGTTTCAAGTGGTTTCTATTCCCGATACTCAGACTATCGAAGATGAGGTGAATAAGCCTCTCGCAGAGGCTAATCCGGGTGCTTGGTTGTTGGTGCCGCTCCACTTTCAAGGGAACCTCTGGGGAAGCTTAACGCTGTCAATGGAAGGTCGTCCTCGCTACTGGCAAGACTCAGAGGTGGAGCTGGTGTCTGCCTTCGCGGCTCAACTTGCGATCGCTATTGGACAATCCGTCCTGTTTAAGCAGGTGCAGCAGCTGAATGCCAATTTAGAACGCCAAGTGCAACAACGGACAACCCAACTGCAAAAAGCGCTTGGCTTTGAAGCGGTTCTAAAACGCATCACCGACAAAGTCCGCGATAGTCTCGACGAACGCCAGATTTTACAGGTAGCCGTTCGGGAGTTAGCGCTTTCATTTAATATGGGCAGCTGTCATGCTTCCCTCTACAACTTGGAGCAAGAAACTGCCACAATTTCCTACGAGTACACCACCTCAATGCCTTCCTCTCAGGGTCGGTTGATGGAAATGACAGCCTTCCCAGAAATTTATGCTCCTCTGCGGCAAGGTAAATGTTTCCAATCTTGTTCAATCAGTCCCGACTTTGTCCGAAGTAAGGTGGCAATGTTGGCTTGTCCGATATTGGACGATCAGGGAGTGCTGGGGGATCTGTGGTTATTCCACCGCCCAGACTACACCTTCAAAAAGCTAGAGATCCGGCTGGTGCAACAAGTCGCGAATCAATGCGCGATCGCAATTCGTCAAGCCCGATTTTATCAAGCATCCCTGGCACAAGTGCAGGAACTAGAAAAACTCAATCGGCTCAAAGATGAATTTCTCAGTACCGTTTCTCACGAATTACGTTCGCCCGTATCCAACATGAAAATGGCAACTCAGATGTTGGAAATCACCCTAAAGCGAGAGGGGATCTTAGATGCCAAAATCGCAAAACCCCCGACAGAGGTCAGCAAAGTTAGTCTCTACTTGCAGATATTGCAGAAGGAATGCAAACGTGAAACTGACTTAATTAACGATCTGCTGGATTTGCAACGCCTAGAGGCAGGGACACGACCCTTGGATTTAAACGTAATCGAACTTCATACCTGGTTGCCCCAGATTGTAAAACCTTTTCAAGAGCGTGCCCAAAACCGCCAACAACTCTTGCAGGTTGACATCCCCTCCCCATTACCTGAATTCGTCTCCGATTCATCTAGTTTGGAACGCATCCTCGCGGAGTTGCTCAACAATGCTTGTAAATACACACCCCCCGGAGAAAAGATTGCTCTTACCGCCGAAGCAAAAGCAGGAACGCTCCAATTGAGTGTCAAGAATTCCGGTGCTGAAATTCCCCAGAGCGAGCTAACCCGCATTTTTGATAAATTTTACCGCGTTCCCAATGCTGACCCCTGGAAGCAGGGTGGAACTGGCTTAGGGCTGGCACTGGTAAAGAAACTAACAGAGCATTTGGGAGGCGAAATTTGGGTTGAGAGTGGGTCGGGTCAAACCGGCTTTATCGTAGAGTTCCCGATTAATTTTGCCTATGCTTGACTTTACCCAGCACAAAGGGAAACATGAAGAGATCCCATGCGTGCAGCGTGGAAAATATAGCGATTCGTGTTTGGATGCGCCCCGGTTTAACCCCACCCTGTTCGTGGAAAAGGGTTCAATATTCTTCCCGCTCGTTCGTCTAGAGAGTTTGGGGATGAGGTTCTCAGTTGAAGTATCCCAGCGTATTGCCCGCGAGAGCGAGAACGGCTATCAAGGACGGATGTGAATTCGTAGCTTCTTAAATCTCTACAATTTTTTTTAGCTGGACAACTGACATGATGTGGTTTTGAATGTAAGAGCATATAAGAGGTCGTAACAAACGCCTCCCTACCCCATCTAATTCAGTTGCTAATTTAGTTGCTAAGTTAACCTGATTTGAGTAGGGTGTTAAGTTATGAGTTTCGGAGTGCATCAGTTGCGACTATTTGTGGTTCAGTTACCCTTGAAAAGCAAGAACGATGAGTGAAAAGAGTACAGCATTTCTGGCCGGGGCTGCCTTCGCCGGAATTGCAGCTTTCGTCTTGCTTAGAAGTGGAGGGAATCCCGGTCAAGCCAACCTGCCGACTTACCTGCCCTCGCCACCTCAGTCAGGACAACCCTATGGCACGATGCAGCAGCTACCGCCTCCGCCTCCGATGGCAACTGGTGCCTCACCGGATACGTCTTCCTATTGCTTACAGCAGCAGAACGACACTCAAAGGCTAAAGGATCGGCTGGAACAGCAACAAAGTGAAACCGAGCAGGTGAAAGCCCAACTGCGGAATCAGCAGATGGTGATTGAGGCTCTGACCACGCAGGCAAAAGCAAATGTCTATCCTCCGCCGGTCAACCCCATGCAAGAGTTGCCTCCACTTCAACCGCAACAGCAACAGCAACAGCCCCTAAATCCCATGCTGACCGGCATCCTTTGGGCTGTGGGAGGCATGGTTCTCACGGTCATTAGTGGGGTTGTGCTGGCAGCAGCTTTTGCTTTGCTGTCACAGCAGCAGCGTCCTCCCCGGACAGTGCAGGTGGTTCACCCAATCCAAACTCCCCCGCCAACCCTATCCCATAGACGGCGTTCTGAGTTTCTGCCCCCGCAGCTAGAAGGTAGGCGAAATGACTCCATCGACTACGATAGGTAGACACTACGACAGGTAGACAAATCTTGACCTCTTCTCAGCTATCAAGCAGAATGTTGTGCGATCGCCGCTAGGGTGAAAATTCGGACAAATCCGAAGCCAGCATCTGGTCAATCAATTCGATTACTCCGGCACCGCGATCGCCCTTAGTGACAAAATCGGCAACTTCTTTGAGCATGGGCAGGGCGTTGGCGACAGCAACTCCGCACTCGCACAGGTTCAGCAAGGCGCGATCGTTCTCGGCATCGCCTACGCCTACGGTATTGTGCGGCGATAATCCCAATTCGCTCAATGCCACGCTTAACCCAGAGGCTTTATTAATCCCTGAAGGCATTACCATAACGGCATCTTTGTTCAAGATGACTTGCAGATCCAGTCCCAAGTCGCGGATCGCTTCGATGACGGTAGTTTCGTAGGGATGCCAGGTGGCAACGATGACTCGTCCGACGGAGAGGGGATTAACACCGCGAACTGACAAGTCAGCGCTTCGCTATCGCGTAACATTTTGATAAACGCCTCTGCTGGGCGATCGCCAAGTCGCTTTTCCTCACGGGTGGCAGGTTGATACAGCAACGCTCCATTCTCTGCCACGACTCGGTCAAATCGGTCAATTTGAGGGAAGACATGGAGGAGATCGTCCAGTTCTCGTCCGGTGACTAAAATTAATTTCCGACCGGAAGCGCTCAAACGTTCCAGCGCTTCTAAAGTATCCTCATTTACGCGACCGTCTGAAGCCAAGGTTCCATCATAATCAGTGGCGAGTGCAAGGTAGCGCATCAAATTGTTTTTAAAATTTGGGAAGCATATCTATACGTAATTCTCTATCAGCTCCCTCGTCCAAAGGCTTCTGCTCTACAGGATGCTGAGACTTATGGGTAGAATCTACTAGTTTTTCAGTGAGGAGCAAAATTGGAGTTAAAAAATACTGCATCCAAACGAAGTTTGCTCTAGAAATTCACTAATTCCAATCTTCTTCATCTTGCCGCTTGCTGCGACTCTTATAGACAACACTCGTGGCATGAATCTGACGAGTTTTTTCAAAGAGTGCATTTTCTGTCAAGTTCCACTGGCGGAGAATTGTATCCAGGTCTTTTTGAATATCTCTTGCGCCTGGAAAGCCCCGATAGCGAATGCGTAGACGGGCGAGTTCCGCCAGATTCAAATCATTAATTTCCCCAGTTAAGAGGCTGTTAACGAGTTGGCGATCGCGTCCGTGGAGGGGATGCTGTTGGTCTTTGTTTCCGGTCTCTGCCATATAATCTCTAATTTTTAAGGTTCAGTGTTTTTTAAGGTTTGAGTGTTTGAATTTCCACTTCGTCTCCCACCTGTAAAATTTTACCGGCTTCCGATTCAGGGATGCGCGTGTTTACTGAGAGTCGGTAAAAATGATTGAATCGGGATGAATCTACCCAACTTGGCAAAGTTTCTTTCCTCGCTTGGACAAATATTTTTTGAAAGTTAGGGTAAACTTCACCTCTCAGAGAATCTCGTGTCGGCACCACACAACGCTGACAGGGATTGACCCCATTTATCTGCACACCTCGCACCTGAAACGTTACCACATCCTCTTGGGTCGCAAATAGCCGATCTTCCCAAAATGCAGGGACGCTCTCAATTTCCAGATTCGTCCGCAGGCGTCGCCGCATTTCATCCCCTGTTAAGGGAGGAAACCAGGAGGCAACCGTGTCCAGTGTGGCAGTACTGATAACGGTTGGTCCGGAAGCATTGGTATCATCTGGAAAGCCTGATACTAAGTTCTGGCAGAGTTTTACGGGAAAGTCGAAATAGTCACTCAACCAAGCTTCTAGTTCAGCCCGTTCCCGATCGATGTGAAAAATTTGAGTTTGTTCTGTTCCTTGGACTTCTAAACAGACACGAGTAATCTTCTCAGTATCGGTATCAATGTCAAAGGAAGTCCGAAGTAAGTGAACTTTAGGGTTTCGCTTGCCATTCACGAATCGACCTTGAGCGTCACAGATGGCAAACTCTCGGTCATACTGTAATGCACCACTTTTGAGGATGGTTGCCTTGGTAACGGAAACACCATCGAGAGATTTGATTGGATAAACCAGAATGCGGGCAAGGTAAGACACGGTAATCAATTAAAAATTAAAAATGCTTGCTTAAAAATAGACGAATTTTTTCCAATAGACTTTTTCCTTTTATTAAACATTTATCTGCGCCCTCTACCCTTCAAGGAACGGGAAGCTGCTTCGCTGCTACATCTAAGCTCATTTCTGGTTAAAAATAAAATTTCGCTATTTTTGCAAGAAGCCTATTGTTCATTTTTCATCTTCCTTGAAAGGAGGCAAGGCTCTAATCAAGTACCCCCTGAATACAAAAACGGTAGAGAAACTATCGCTTCTCTACCGTATAACACTAAAAATTAAAAATGAATTGTGGACAAATTCATTTTTAATTCTTAATCTTTAACTTTCAGCCGCTTGGGGAAGCAATTCTCGCTTCTGACCTTGCAGCACTTTCACTTCTTTGGTGGTTTCATCGACATCCACAATCGCTGTGTCTCCATCTGAGACGCGACCGCTGAGGATTTCTTCAGCTAAGCTGTCCTCTAACAGGCGCATAATGGCACGACGTAGCGGACGGGCACCGTAGCTGGGGTTGTATCCTTCTTCCACGAGACGATCCTTGAAGCGTTCCGTGACTTCTAAGACGATTCCCTGTTCGCTCAACCGTCCGATCACCTCTGTTAGCATGATGTCGGCAATTTCCTTCACCTCGTCTCTCGTCAATTGACGGAAGACGATGATCTCGTCAAGACGGTTCAAGAACTCTGGGCGGAAGTATTGTTTGAGTTCCTCGTTCACCAGAGAGCGAATGCGGGTGTATTGTGCCTCTGCTTCGTTCTCTTGGGTGTCGAAGAAGCCAAGCCCGGTTCCACCTTTCTCAATTACCTTAGAACCGATGTTGGAGGTAAGAATCAACAGCGTGTTCTTGAAGTCTACTGTGCGTCCCTTGGCATCGGTCAGGCGACCGTCTTCCAAGATTTGCAGGAGCATATTGAATACATCCGGATGGGCTTTTTCGATTTCGTCGAATAGCACTACGGTGTAAGGACGACGACGCACTGCTTCGGTGAGCTGACCGCCTTCGTTGTAACCGACGTACCCTGGAGGCGAACCAATCAGCTTGGAAACGGTGTGGCGCTCCATGTATTCGGACATATCCAAGCGAATCATCGCTTCTTCCGAACCGAAGAAGTAAGCAGCCAGAGACTTTGCGAGTTCCGTCTTACCTACGCCCGTCGGCCCTGAGAAGACAAAGCTAGCAATCGGTCGGTTGGGATTCTTTAAGCCAACCCGTGCCCGACGAATGGCTCTGGAAACTGCTTTGACGGCTTCTTCTTGACCGATAAGCCGATTGTGCAGCGTGTCTTCCATGTGCAGCAGCTTCTCGGATTCGGATTCGGTGAGCTTGTTCACCGGCACCCCAGTCCAAGAGGCGACAATGTGGGCAATGTCTTCTTCGGTGACGACGGGGGAAACATCATCACGTTTGTCTGACTCGGTCTTTTTGCTTTGAGCGATCGCGCGAATTTCGGCTTTGATTTCCATTTCGCGATCGCGCAATTCTCCGGCCCGGTCGAAGTCTTGACTCCGGACTGCATCATCCTTATCTTTGAGAACCTGACGCAGTTCTTTATCCAATTCTTTCGCTGCGGGGGGCAACTGAGAGTTGAGCAGACGCACGCGGCTTCCGGCTTCATCAATCAGGTCAATTGCTTTATCCGGCAAGTAGCGGTCGGAAATATAACGATCTGAAAGCTTGGCAGCAGCTTCTACGGCTGTATCGGAGATTTTCAGTTTGTGGTGTTGCTCGTAGCGTTCGCGCAATCCATATAAAATCTCAATCGTTTCGGCAACCGTCGGCTCACCCACCATCACCGGCTGGAATCTACGCTCTAGGGCGGCATCCCGTTCGATGTGCTTGCGGTACTCATCTAGCGTGGTTGCACCGATGCACTGCAATTCACCTCTCGCCAAGGCGGGTTTCAGGATGTTTGCCGCGTCGATGGCACCTTCTGCGGCACCTGCACCAATTAGGGTGTGAACTTCGTCGATTACTAGGATGACATTTCCGGCGCTGCGGATTTCATCCATAATTTTCTTTAAGCGCTCTTCAAATTCACCCCGGTATTTGGTGCCCGCTACCAGCAAGCCAATATCCAACGTGACTACGCGCTTTTCTTCCAGGATGTCGGGTACGTCGTTGTTTGCGATGCGACTCGCCAACCCTTCAGCGATCGCGGTCTTTCCAACTCCGGGTTCCCCAATCAGCACTGGGTTGTTCTTCGTGCGGCGTCCCAGAATCTGGATTACCCGTTCAATTTCTTTTGCCCGACCGACGACTGGATCGAGTTTGCCTTCTGATGCCATCTGGGTCAGGTTAGAGCCAAACTCATCTAATGTCGGGGTCTTGGTGCGCCCGCTACTTTGCCCCGCAGAGACTTCTGCCGTCTCTCCCAGCATTCTAATTACTTGCGTCCGCACTTTTGTGAGGTCAACCCCTAGGTTTTCCAACACTCTGGCGGCAACCCCTTCTCCTTCTCGGATCAGACCCAGTAGCAGGTGTTCCGTCCCGATGTAGTTATGCCCTAGTTGGCGAGCTTCTTCTAGCGATAACTCCAGGACGCGCTTGGCTCTGGGGGTGAATGGAATTTCTACCGCCACAAAGCCAGAACCGCGACCGATAATTTTTTCCACCTCAATCCGAGCATCCTTGAGGTTGACGCCCATAGATTTCAGGACTTTGGCGGCGACGCCGGTTCCTTCTCCAATTAGACCCAGGAGGATCTGCTCCGTACCGACGAAGTTGTGTCCCAGGCGACGAGCTTCTTCCTGGGCCAGCATGATTACCTTAATGGCTTTTTCTGTGAAGCGTTCAAACATGGCGGATTTAGTTTCCCCTGCTGCGTGCCTGTAATGGTGATTCTAGCATAGGGTTTTTATCCGGCTGTCACATTGAAGATAGATGAAATCTATCCCGCAAGATTTTTCTAACTTTGTTAGTAGAAACCAGCGATTGCTACATCTCGCTACTATCTAAAGTTAGAAAATTGACGGAGCAAAAAAGTGAGTAAATTTACACATTGGCAAAAAGCGCCAGTTGAACCACAATGTCCCCTACAACCTTATAACTGAACCTTATAACCGTCAACCTTCTATCCTTGAACTTCATCGGCTTCTAAGAACTGCCGATGAGAGTAACGAAAGCGATCGCGAATTGAGGAATGCCAGTCGCTTAAGGTTTGCGGAAATTCGGGGGCTTGAAGACCACTACGCCACAAAATCAAAGCATCTTCGCCAGTATCTTTGTAATAGCGCCGACGCCTACCAACTTCCTGAAACCCAAATTTTTCATAGAGAGACTGGGCAGGTCGATTTGATGCTCTCACCTCCAGCGTTGCCCACTCCAACCGGCGTTCCCAAGCTTTTTTGAGTAGGGCATAGAGCAGTGCCTGCCCCAAACCCTGACCCCGATAGTTGGGATGCACTCCCAAAATCGTAATGTGTGCCTCTTCTAAGATTGCCCAGAGACATCCGATGCCCACGAGCGCTCCCTCTAGAGGCGGGTCTCCTTGCGTACTTCCTTCCGTACTCAATACAGTCGGGATGGATTCCCCCACGTACTGAGTGGAACCAATTACCTTTTGCTCCTTGCCGTTCACTTCTTCTATAACCAGCAAGTCACTATTGGGGCTTTCTAATTCTCGCTTGTAACCGTCTAGAGTCCAGAGTTGACCAAAACACAGTTGATCTAGTTCCACTACCGCCAAGAGCTGCTCCGCTGTCAGCGGCTGAAGTTGCAAAAAAGTCACAGTTTTCAATTGTAGACTGAAAAACAAGACGCATTCACGCTTGTTAAGCATCCAAGGATAACTATTAGATCATGCTATCGACTCAACCAGTCGGGGTTCAAAATTCTGGACGGCAATATTTACCGCTTCCGCTTACCCCTACAACCCGTACAGACGCAAATCATCACGTCAGTGTAGATCGCTCACCCAATCAGGAACTTTTGCCCCTGACATCTGGGGTTAACAGCCGCGACTGCCTGGAGATTGGGGGTTGTGACGTCACGAAACTCGTGCAGCAATTTGGTTCGCCCCTTTATATTTTGGACGAAGAAACGCTACGGACAACTTGTCGTCAATATCGGGATGGTTTGAGCTGCTATTACGGCGGTGAATCTCAGGTGCTTTATGCTTCTAAAGCCTGGAGTTGCTTAGCCGTTTGCGCGATCGCTGCGAGTGAAGGCTTGGGGATCGATGTCGTCTCTGGCGGCGAACTCTACACGGCGCTACAAGCTGGCGTCAGTCCCGACAAAATTTATTTTCACGGTAATAACAAATCTCGTGAAGAACTGACTCTAGCTGTTTCAACCGGCTGCACGATTGTAGTAGACAACTGGTTAGAGTTACGCACCCTCGCGGCTTTGGAATCGGGACAAGCGCCTCAGGAATCAGAGGTTAACCCCTCTAATCATCCAAAATCCAAAATCCGGATCATGCTGCGGTTCACCCCCGGCATTGAGTGCCACACTCATGAATACATCCGCACCGGACACCTCGATAGCAAATTTGGCTTCGATCCTAACCAATTAGAAGAAGTCTTTGTTTTTATCAGCCAGCAGTCAACTTTGGATTGTATCGGGTTGCACGCCCACATCGGCTCCCAAATCTTTGAGCGCCAACCCCATCACGATCTCGCGGGGGTTCTGGTGGAGTGGTTTAAAAAAGCAACCACTCATGGATTGCCCGTCAAAGAGTTAAATGTCGGGGGTGGCTTAGGAATTCGTTACACCGAATCAGACGATCCTCCCAGTATTGACGAGTGGGTAAAAACTGTCAGCGATGCCATTACCGCCGCCTGCCAATCCCAACAAATCCCCTTACCTAAATTATTGTGCGAACCAGGGCGATCGCTCATTGGGACTGCCTGCGTCACCGCCTACACCGTAGGCTCATCAAAAGTTGTTCCCGACATCCGCACCTACCTATCTGTTGATGGCGGAATGTCTGACAATCCCCGTCCCATTACCTACCAATCCCTGTATCGAGCCGTTGTTGCCAACCGGATGTCAGCACCCTTGACAGAAACTGTCACCCTTGCCGGTAAGCACTGCGAATCTGGAGACATTCTGATTAAAGAAGCATCGCTGCCGAAAACTGAGCCGGGAGATATTCTCGTCGTCATGGGCACAGGTGCCTACAATTACAGCATGGCTTCTAATTACAATCGCCTGCCTCGTCCGGCAGCGGTTTTAGTAGGTCGAGGAGAAGCTAATCTGATTTTGCAGCGGGAAACCTACCAGGATTTAATTCGGCAGGATCGCCTACCTGAGCGATTAGTAGTTAGTTAGATTGGTAATTTTTTATTTTGCACCCATTGCAGTCAACTAAAATCCATACAGCTTAATCCCTTTCGATTCAAGCTAGCGTGTACACACAAGTGACTTATTTTTCTCACAGCGCTCCCAGTCAGACCTAACAAGAACAGCCCTTTCCCTACAAGGGAAGCTACCCTGTACACACATCTTTGGTTAAGAGGCAAAACGTGATTGATCCCCCTAAATCTCCCTTAAAAAGGGGACTTTGACTCCAGTTCCCCCCTGTCAAGGGGGGCTAGGGGGAGCGAAAACGTTGTGGGGCAACATTAGAAAACTTGTGTGTACACGGTAGACAAGGGAAGGGGAGCCTTCAAAGCCCCTCTGGGCATTTGAGCAAAGGGGAGAGCAGGGGAATACATAGCCGTTCTCAAAGAGCATGAGATACCTATGTAGGGGCGCTTGCGTGAGCTGTGCGCCCCTACCATCAAATGTGTTGAACGCAATGGAAAACCGCTATATAGTCGATTGATGCAAAATTTCAGTCATCGGAAAATCCGATGACTTACTACCTAATTAGCTAGTACCCAAGGGGTCGCTTCAGTTAAAATCGAGCCTTAAGGGCAAAAGAAACTAAAAAAATAGAAACCGCGATTAGCTATTCACTGTTTAGGTGGTACATAACCACAGGTACACTAGATTTAGATTCTAGACAGATAATTAAAGCGAATAGCTAACTGTTGTCCTTGCTTTTTACATTCTTGCCTTTTGCCTTTAAACTCGCCCGTATCCAGCAAACTTCAGCCAATCTGATAAAAGTTCAATGAATTCGGGTCCCGGTCAAGACCCTCCCGGAACTTCGACCTTGTTGCTTCAAAGTATTGACATTGTTTTAGTTCTCATCCTCACGTATCTGGTGCTACTCTTTATCGGGGAGCGTCGCACATTGTGGATGGTACGAGGTTTGATTGTCTTAATGCTAGCCTCAGCGGTAAGTAATCGCTTGGGGTTGGTACTGTTGAGTTTCGTGCTGGAAAAGTTAGTAGTCGGCTCTGCTGTGGCGATGGCTGTCATTTTCCAGTCAGAGTTTCGTCGGTTTCTAGAACAATTGGGCAGGGGAGAACTAATGCAGTTGCTACAACCCTCCCGACGAGCGATTCCCAAGGCAGATAGCGTTATTGATGAAATTGTGGATGCGGTCAAAGAATTGTCCCAAAACCGCACGGGTGCATTGATCGTACTAGAAACAACCGGACCAATTGATGAGCGGGATTTTTCTGTTCAAGGCGTCAAGTTGAATGCTGAGGTTTCTAAGGAAATCCTACAGACTATCTTTCAAACATCTACACTTCTGCACGACGGTGCAATATTCATTAGTGGCTCCCGCATTGTTGCCGCTGGGGTGATTTTGCCCCTATCTGAGCGGACAGCATCGCGGCAGCTGGGGACTCGACACCGGGCAGCAATGGGAATTACGGAACGGGTCGAAAATTGCCTATGTATTGTTGTATCTGAAGAAACCGGCTCTATTTCTTTAGCGGAGCGGGGGGGACTGAATCGCCCCCTAACCAGCAGTAAACTGAAAGAACTCTTAGAGGCGCGATTCTCCACGTCAAGCGAAGAGAGAGCCGTCGCCCCCGGTCTACGTAGTTTGGGACGTCAGATTAGCGATCGGGGAAAGGCACTGGTTTCGCGTTTGCTTCGTCTTCCACCACCGGGTTCTCGTGACAAGAAATGACTTCAAAATCAACTGTCTTACAAAATTTGCCTGCTGACCTCGATCGAGACCGCCTGCCCAAGCATGTGGCAGTAATCATGGATGGAAATGGTCGATGGGCCAAAAGTCAAGGGCTACCTCGAATTATGGGCCATCGGCGGGGAGTCTACGCGCTGAAGGATTTACTGCGCTGCTGTAAGGATTGGGGAATTCCAGCGCTGACTGCTTATGCATTTTCTACGGAAAATTGGAAACGACCGCTGGAAGAGGTTGATTTTTTGATGACCTTGTTTGAGCGGGTGTTGCGGCAGGAACTCCGGGAAATGGTGCAGGAGAATGTGCGAATCAACTTTATGGGAAATTTAGCAGATTTACCGCGAAGTCTCCAGGCAGAAATTGAGCGGTCAATGGCTGAAACTCAGGACAATGCCAGCATTCAGTTCACTGTGGCAACTAATTATGGGGGACGCCAGGAAATTCTGCAAGCTTGCCGAGCGATCGCAACTCAGGTGCAGGAAGGTGTTTTACAGCCTGATGAAATTGATGAAGCTTTGTTTTCACGCCACCTCTATACTGCCAAAGTTGGCGATCCCGACCTACTGATTCGCACCAGTGGGGAAATGCGCCTCTCGAACTTCTTGCTGTGGCAATTAGCTTATGCAGAACTCTATATCACAGAGACGCTGTGGCCTGATTTTGACCGGGCAGAGTTTCATCGGGCATTGTGTGCCTATCAACAGCGCGATCGCCGTTTCGGCAAAGTATGAAGATTGGCAAAGTATAAGTAAATTTGTAGAGACGCGATTATCGCGTCTCTGTAATCAAAGGACTTTGACTGATTTCTTAAGCTCAAAGCTCAAAACTCAAAACTCTTTCTAAGGGCCTGCAAAGACCGCGTCTTCTACATCTTGGCGAGTTAGAGAATATTTGAAGGAGCGCAGGATATCTCGTCCGCCTTCACCCGCTTCTAGATAGCGCACGGTCAGCTCCTCAACATCTAGAGACAGCTCTGCTTTCCAAAAAGGTCTAGCAATGTGCCAGCAGTGCAGCTGAGTTCGATCTTGTTGACATCCCATCTTTTTGAGCCACTGTTCAATATCAGGCAAGGGATGGTTATAAAGGGGCGTATCAGCAGTGGGAAGAGTCATAGGTCGTTTTTATTTGGCTAGGGGCGGATTCTCCCAAATTATCTGTCATCCGGCAAGTAGATTGAATCAACTCGCTTGTTTTGAGGGATGAGTGGGGCAAGCCGCGACCCAGATGCTACGGGTTTAGATAGAGGTTGAGGATGAACAGGAAGAGGAGGAGTCACCTGTTGCTCGACTGGTTGCAGGGTGTGTAGACCGGAAACCTGGAAAGCGGTTTCTCCCCGTGTTAAGCCAATGGTGATCGCTAACAGTAGGCAACCCACAAGAGTTAGACCCATGATAAATAAGACAAAAACCTCTCCTGAAGAGAGGGGACGGTCGGTTGGATCTAAGTAGGCTGAGGAAGAATATGTTTTTTTGATTGGGGAAACCGGAGGCTTCAAGTTTGGTGGTGCTTGAATTACGCTAATGCGGGAATAGCCAATTTTTAGGTCATAAGCCACTCGCCGTTGTGGGTTGCTGAGAGTGGAATAGGCTTCGTTTAGCTGCTGGAACTTAGCCGTTGCTACGTTAGCAGGCAATTCTGTGGTATCAGGATGGTAGGATTTGCTTAATTCTCGATATGCCCGCCGGATTTCGATTGGCGACGCCGAAGGATGCAGCCCTAGCAAAGCGTAATGACTGGTCGCTAAGGTTGTTTGATACGGCATCCTGCGACTTTGACTATTCAGATTTTCCCTGTTTTGAGTCACCGCAGCTTCACTCTGCTTAGTTAAGAGTGGTTTTCAATTATTCTAAGCGATCGCATAGGACGCCCCACATTATCTCGTCGCATCGAATGCTTGCCGTTGTGGGGTATACAAGGAGATGGGGAAAGAATGCGATCGCATTCCTTACAACTTCCCACAAAATCATCTGTACCACCCGCATTGTTCACATCGCCATTGCAGTGCATTTTTATTAATATTCTTGGGCAGTTGCAGCAATTTTTCGTGAAGTTCTGCGTAGTATGTATTGCGTAAACTAGGCTCAAGGTATACCCTCATGGTCTCTGGGTCAATGGCAATTAGTTTAAGGTCAAAAAGTGTATGTATATCAGCTCGAAGCAGCAACCCATTTGAGGGATCATTTGTTTGCGTGTCATTGTATGGCTTGATGTGGGCAGCTTCCAAAGCTTGCTCTGCATTACAGCCAGTAATTGCACAGCGATAGTTGTAAGCTTTTAGCAGACTTATCCTAAACTCAGATTGCCCTCGCCGCCGCACAATAGATACGAAAGCTCGCTCCCTGGCATCTTTAATGCTTTCTGGATTGAAACTGCCATCATTCTCGGCACGTTCCTGTGCAGCAGCAACTTCCTGAATTACTTTGTTATCAACAAATTTAACTTTAACCCCGTATTTTTCTACGTGAGTTTCCCAAAAATAGTCTAATGCCTCAATATATTCTTCTTTGAACTTACATCCTGAATTACGATAATCAAAAAATGCTTTAGAAAATTTATCTTCTTTCTTTAGTATGTCTACATCCAATGGGTTGTTGTAACCTACGACTGAGTCCCATTCATAGCAAACCCTTAAATCTTTAGATACATTGCTATATATATCAGTATATGCTTCGCTTACTTCTTGATAATATTTATTATCAAGTTTTAATTTTAACTGATACTGTTCTTCAGCATTAATAATATGTCCACGCGCAAAAAAGCCATGAGGCTTGCTACCTACCCTTTTAAAATATGCTTTTTCTCCAACCTGAATCTTATCTATCTTCCCAACACTCCAATGACTACGATGAACTTCACCACTAGAAATCTTTTCTTGAGCTTGGTTTATTTCATCTTCAATATCCTTATAACAGTTCTCTTTATTCCACTCTTTTTTATTACATAGAAAAATTCTTGTTAGCATTAATGGCTCCTATTATAGTATTTTTGTTACACCAATTATTAAATTCTATAATTTGAAATGGCTTTTTTATAAAAAAAATTAAATAAAAATAAATTCATGAAATACAGCTTGCAATTATATAGATTTCCCAAGTGTGTAAATAGCTAATTTAGAGTAAGAGGGAGCGCTCTCTTTTGATAAACTACTCCCCAAATTGCGGCTAACAACAACCACCCCAAAGTATTCACCCGTAAATCAAATATACTTACATCTACTATGTTAAATAGCGTACAGGCACCAAAAGCAACTAAATAACTAAATAGAATTAATTTATTTCGTAGGGACAGGATTAATCGCTTCTTTGCTAATAATAGGACAGCTTGAACCATCACCCAGCCAACTAAACAACAGAAGAAAATGGTTGCGGGGATGCCAGTTTCAGCAGTTAGCATTAACAGCAAACTGTGAGGATGCCCCAGCCAAACTTTCATCTGTGCCTCGTAGAGGGGTGTAAAATTCCTTAATCCCCAACCCGTCCAAGGACGTTGCTGAGTCATCGACCAAGCAAACTGCCACTGAGTTGTCCGTAACAGCGCCACGGGTCGATCTGGATACATTTGGTCGGTGAGTCGCGCCCAAAAGTAATAGGGGACAATCGTGCGAAGCCATTCTCGCACGGGTGAAGGGCCAAAAGCTGCCCAGAGGATGCTAGTAGCGATCGCCCCCACCGCTGCGATTAGCCAACGCCAACCTTGATAGAAGGCAAAGGCAAGACAGCTAAGAACGACAATCGCCCAAGCATTGCGGGAATTCGTCAAAATCAGTGCAGCAGCATTTCCAATTACCGCTACACTCAGAAACCCCATCCGCCACGTAATCGGAAAGGAAAAAATATATTTTCTTCTGCCTTTTTCTTCCTCTCTTTTTTCTAGCGTAGCGGCGCGTAAACGCAAAGGTTGGGGCGATCGCTTTTTGCTTTCTTCAATCCACAATCCCAGCGCCAAAATAAACACAATTTGCAGATAGGCTGCCAAAATATTGGCGTACATAAATACCGAAGCCATCCGCCCGATGGGATTCCCTTTAGGTTGCAGCGCCCAGCCTACAATACCTTCCAATAGCGCTGGGCTAGCCCAGCCCAAGAATATCTGCCCAAAGCCGAGAATCACTACGGGGACAGAAGGCACCACCAAAATCCAAGCTAACCGTCGCAGTTGTGCTGGTGTCTGAATGAGTTCGCTATAGGCAGCAAAAAAGATGAAAAAGGGGAGGAAATTAAACAATCCCAGCAAGGCTTCTAAAGGAAAAGGGGCGAAGCTAGCTGAAATAATTACCCAGGCGCAAAAGATAGCGAATCCGCGATTGAGAGGGCGTCGGATAATTGTGGGATATTTTTTTCTCCAGGTGCCGACTAATCCAATAAATATTCCAACAGCACCCAGAATAGGAATTAAGGGGAAAAACAGAAACCCCAGTTGAGCATAGTGCCAAGAGGCTTGCAAGCTGGGGTCAGGATGCCGACTTAAAAATGGGAAATTAAAAATTAAAAACGGGGATTTCTTCATTTTTAATTTTTAACTTTTGACTTTTAACTCCTAAGCAGGTTCCCAGCATTCGGCACGAGTTAGGCGAATTTGCGCTAAGGCAACGATGATAGGGATAATCCGACCGTAGTTAGTCGCGATCGCTCTCCAGCCCAAATCGGCAAAAAACCACGCCCACATTGCGGGTCCCACTAATGCAAATACACTGCGGATGGCACCATAACGGGCGGCACTCATTGCCATTCCACGCTTTGCTGTTTGTAGCACCACGTAATTTTGGAACTGTGCAGCCGCCGCAGCACTGCCTTGGATAACCGTTTCTTTGGCAACTTGATAGCTAGCAAAGTGAATCGCGAATTGACGGGCAAGTTGTTGTAGCAGCAGCGGCTGGACAATGGAACTAACGGCAAGGGCACTACCGCCCTTAACGAGTAAAGCCATCGGGTCGTGCTGCAATTGCACTGGGAGGGGTTCGGAGAGTTGAGACTTCGCGAGCGATCGCTGTACTCTGGCGGTTAACGCTTTCTGTTCGTGTCGTGGCATTTGTTTCCATGCCCGACCCATCAGGTTGAGAAATACTTCTGCTTCTAAATCAGTCGTCGAAAGTTTTGCAGAATAGGGAAGTTTCAGATATCGACAAACTTGGATCAAAATTTGGCGATAAGTTACTTCACCCGTGCGTCCTCGCAAAACCGTTACTCCATCCGCCGCTAAAAAGCGAAATCTCTGCTCGATAGCATCCAACCAAGCTTCACGGTCTTGGCTTTGGATATCGATCGGGTCAGGTGTCTGAACGTAATCTAAGGGATTAAATTTGCGGCGAAATAGAATATCTGTCAGTTGCTCTAACTCTTCTTCTGTGGCTAATTTCAGCGCGGCTCTCAGCTCGTCCAACTTCAATTCCTCCCAGACCCCAGATTCGGTGCTGTCCCTTATTCTACTTCTATATACTTGAAGACTGAGGGTTATCCGTAGTGTTTGATGTCGCCGTAATTGGTGCGGGTATCGCGGGACTGACCGTTGCTCAACAGTTGCACCAAGCTGGATATAAAGTGGTCGTCGTTGACAAATCTCGTGGCGTTGGGGGAAGGGTGGCAACACGCCGATTACAGGGGACTTGTGCCGATCATGGCTTGCGTTATTTAGAACCCCAAGGAAAGTTAAGTGAGAAGTTGATTGATGTTTTAGGGGTGCAGCAAAGCGATTTTGCAGGAAATCGAGGAATTCTTCAAGTTTGGGAGAATCCTGTTTACGAATGGGAACCTGCAAAGCCGAATTCATCCTCACTTCTGCCCCGTTATGTGGCACCAATGGGGATGAATGCGATCGCTAAATTCCTCGCTACAGGTTTAGAAATGCAGATGAATCAACGGGTTCAGGAAATTACCGCAACTGATGAGAAAACTTGGCATTTCACTTTTGAGCAGAAAGCCGACCCATTAATTGCTAAAGCTGTCGTCGTGGCAATTCCAGCGCCTCAAGCTTTGATGCTACTGGAACCCTTAGCCAAAACCATACCAACTGAATTTCTAGATAGTTTACGAGCTGTGGAGTTTGATCCCTGTCTCAGTGTCATGGCGGGTTATCCAGCTTCTCGACAGCAAGATTTAAGTAATGCAGAGACGGGAAATTTCCCGTTACACCTAGATGTTACACACGACTCTGACTTGTCGTGGATTGGTTTGGACAGCAGCAAACGTCCCAATCCCCAGATGCCAGTCTTTGTTTTGCACAGCACCGCTGAATTTGCAAACCGTTACCTGGACGCCGAAGATTTAAACCCAGTTGCACGCCAGATGTTATCCCATGCTGCACAGTTACTTGTTCCGTGGCTAGATTCTCCCGAATGGTTTCAAATCCATTGCTGGCGCTATGCTTTCCCCAGCCGTCCATTGGATCTAGATTGCCTAGACGCTGGGACACCATTGCCCCTAGTTTGTTGTGGCGATTGGTGTGGGGGAAACTTGGTAGAAGGGGCGATGAATTCTGGATTAGCCGCCGCCGTCAAGATTAATCAGCAGATGGAAATGCGAAGCTTGCCGGGAGAAAGTTTTTTAGAAGCCCTCCAGCAAATATCTAGTAGGAGCGATCGCTAAGGAGTTAATTTAAACCGATGGAAGATTTGATCCAAGTGGTTGATTACGATACCAATTGGCCTATCCAATTTGAGCAGGAAAAACTCCAGATTCTCCACGCTCTCGGTGATGATGTTTTGGACATTCACCATATTGGCAGTACCTCAGTGCCAGGATTAGCAGCTAAACCAATTATTGATATTCTCGTAGGCTTGGAGGAGTTACCACCCAGCGTCACTCAGATTGCATCTCTCGAAACACTCGGGTATCTCTACCAAGGTGAGTTGGGTATTCCAGGACGACACTTCTTTCGCAAAGGGATGCCCCGCACTCACCATCTCCATCTGGTGAAACAAGGAAATCAGGTTTGGGAAAACCAGCTGATCTTCCGCGATTTTCTCAGGGCGCACCCAGAGAAGGCGAAGCAATATGATGCTTTGAAGCGCAAGTTAGCGGTACAATTCCGGCTAGATCGAGAGGGCTACGTCCAGGCAAAAGCTCCTTTGATTGAGCAGCTACTCTCAAAAGCTAGGGCATGGCGGCAAATTATCTAAGATAAGCAGCGATCGCTACCGGACGAAAGTTTTCTAGAAGCGCTTTCTTAACATTCGCCAAATTTCGTCTTTAAAGCCAAATACATCCCAGTGGTGGCAGAAGAGCCTCACTGCCCGAAGTTGCGATCGCTGCTTGTCTGCCATTAGCTGCTACTGATTTTCAAAGCACGAGCGTTCATCGAACACCAGTATTTACAAACTGTTTCATAACACTTGGGGTGTGGGGAATACCATCAACCCTATGCCATGCATGAAGAATTCTGATTCTTGGCAGTCTGGGAGGGCACGATCACTGTCTCGCATAATGTAAAGTCTTCTTTACATTATGTAATGTTTCGTTATATCTTTTAAGACAGGAGACAAAGATTCGTAAATCCAGAAGTTTCTGGATTAATAGTTTTAACGAATCTAAATAATGCATCCATGACTTCATCCACGACTTATACGATTGAGTCCGCACAGGGCATTTTCCCTGGAACTCAGATTGCTAATGCGGTTCCAGCTACCACGGAAGCGTTCGATAAGCTCAGCGTTGACGATCAACTGGCATTACTCTGGTTTGCCTACACCGAAATGGGTGTTTCAATTACTCGCGCCGCCACAGGAGCCGCCCGCATGATACTAGCGGAAGGTTTACTAGCCCAAATTAAGCAGATGCCATCTGCCGCCCAAACGCAAGTGATGCAGGATATTGCTAACCGTGCCGACACTCCCATCAGCCGTTCCTATTCTTCTTTCAGCGTCAATACCAAGCTAGGTTTTTGGTATGAGTTAGGAGAGTTGATGGCACAGGGCATCGTTGCTCCCATCCCTTCTGGCTATAAAATGACGCCTGAAGCCGCGGCAGTGCTGGAAACCATCAAGAAACTCGATCCGGGTCAGCAAATCACAGTTTTGCGGAATACCGTCATCAACATGGGATTTGATCCGGCTCTCAACGATTACGCAAAACCCGAAGATCCCTATGTAACACCCACCGCCCTAGCTTCCCGTCCGAAGATCAGTATTGATGGCATCAGTGAACCTACAGTGCTGAATTATATTCAAAACATGAACGCATTTGACTTTGAGGCAGCTGTGTCTTTATTTGCGGAAAAGGGAGCATTGCAACCGCCCTTCCAGAAGCCAATTGTCGGTCGTGAAGCGATTTTTGCATATATGTGCGAAGAATGCCAGGGACTCAAGATGATGCCACAGAAAGGCGTCTCTGAGCGCATAGAAGATGGCTATACTCAACATAAAGTCACAGGCAAAGTAGAAACTCCTTGGTTCGGTGCCAGCGTTGGTATGAACATTGCATGGCGGTTCTTACTAGATCCCCAAGGCAAAATTTTCTTCGTGGCGGTTGACTTACTAGCATCGCCCAAAGAACTCCTAAACCTTACTCGTCAGTAGGACGTTCAGTACAGTTGCTGAGATAAGATAAGGCACAAATAATCGCCTTATCAACAAAAAGTGTAGGGTGCTAAAATCAGCACCCTACACTTTTTGTTACCCTAAATTACTGTTTGAGTCTGCAAGACATCAAATTTTTTACCCAAACAATTCATAACTCCTAAAAAAGTGGGCGAACTGGGAGTAATAATGCGGCGGGTGAGAGAATTGAACCCGCTAATCCCGATTTTTGGTGGAGATGTTACCCCTCGTTAAGTAATTGAGAAACTAATTTTATGGCTTCTGCGGGGGTAGAGATTTTACCTTCAGCCCGTGCGATTCCAATCGCGGTGAGAAATTGACCAACTTGTGGCCCAGATGGGAGATTGAAAGTTTGGATTAAATCTTTGCCGGTGACAAAGGGCGCGGGATGAGCAACTGGGTCGTCAGGAGTAAGATAGCGGTTGATGAGAGGTGTCAATTCTGCGACGGATACCCCATCTGCTAAAGCCAGAACGAGGATGACTGGGAAAACCTGTCCGGCTTCCCGAAAAAACAAATACTGCGCTCCTAAAGACATCTGAGATGATTGCAGCTGCGGCAGCAATTTGAGTGCAGTGGTGATGGCGCGAATTTCAGCGCGGCTGTATTTTAAATTCAATAATTCAGCTTCAGCAGCTTCCGCTACGGGTGATAAAAGAGTCGCTAGTTTGGCAATTCCTAACCAAGAAGTTTTTAAGGTATCGCCTACCAAGCTAGATAAAAAGCTTGCTAATTCATGCCATGTTTCTCCCAGCACTACCGCTGAACGTTCAACCGCTGGCAAGATTGTAGAAAGATTTTTGGAACCTCTCCCCCAAACCCCCTCCCCGTTGACGGGGAGGGGGCTAAGAGGTGGGTTCATTAACCTCTCAATTCTTCCTTCCGGTTGCAGGGGAGGCTTCGGGAGAGGCTGGAGGTTCGCGATTGTTCCCTCCGGTTGCAGGGGAGGCTTCGGGAGAGGTTGGGGACTTGAGGCACTGGGAAACCAAGTTTGGAGTAAACCATCCTCAACGGCAGCAATTATCCAAGGAGTGCCTTCAGAAGTATTCAGGAGATAGGCAAACTCTGCTTGCACTCGTTCTGCTGATACTTGCCCCAGCAAAGGCGCAAGTTGTCGAATCGCTGATTGGGTATCGGACTCAATCGTAAAATTTAGTTGGGCGGCTTGGCGGTAGGCTCTTAATAGCCGTAAAGGGTCATCTTGGAGATTTTTGGGGGAAACCATCCGAATGATGCCCTGTTGCAAATCTGCATAGCCATTAAGGGGATCGATGAGTTCGCCAGTGTGGGGATTGTATGCGATCGCATTCATTGTATAGTCGCGCCGCTGCAAATCGATTTCCAGATTTGACCCTTCGGCTTGTGCAATATCAACGGTTGCCTGCTCAAATACGACTCTGGCAATCTGTCGCTGGGCATCTAACAACACAAACCCCACTTTGTAGCGACTGGCAATCTTCCGCGCTGTTTTTACCGCATCCCCAAGTAAAACAAAATCTAGATCCCGGTACTCGCGGCGGCGTCCCAGCAAAGCATCTCGCACAGCACCCCCCACCATATAAGCGGGTTCCGGGAGCAATTCTAGGCTAAAAGGCCAAGTTTCTGGCGATAGGGTAGAGGTGTCTGTGTTTAAGTGCATCTGTATACTTACGCCATTTAGATAATTTTCCAAGTCCACACAGAGGAACAAGCGTTTGTGTCTTTGTGAATTTATTCGCCTCAAAGACACATCGCAATAAAAATCAACCCAATAGGTAATTAATAGACGTGTTGACTGAGCTAGATTAACAGAAAAGCCTCTGGAGGCTGTGCTATGTGTATTTGTGTTAACTGCCAATACGTAGACCGCTGCACCACCTATCATGCGGTAGAAACGCAGCATCAGGTGCCTCACCTAACTGAAGACCCCGATTTTGAAGCTACTGAACCCACCATCAATGTCAATATCCGCACCGAGGGGGAAATGATTGAGATGGAGTGGGATGTTGTGGGTTGTCTCAGCTTTAAGCGGGAAACCGGCAAATGGGCGCGGTTGCGTCCCGGCGAGTTAGTGCCAACCTGAAAACCTCTCAGTCAGATTGCCCTAAGTCACGGTATTTTACCCAACTTTAACGCGACGGCTACTGCTGCTTCAGTAGCCGTTTTGTTGCGTTTAGGCAATTCAGGTAACTGCATAGAGTCGAACTTAGTCAGAAAAATCAATGGCTTCTCAATAATTGCTCGGAATACAGACGACGCGCGTAACGATTGGCTAAGAATCTGCGCTGTCTTAGAGTTATTACAGTAATTAATAAACTAATGCTTTTTAATCTGCTTGTGGCAACGATACCTCAGCAGGTAGGCAAAAATGAATATAACTGGTGGAGAGGGTAGTAGGAATTAGGAAAGCGATCGCTCTAAGCTGTATTCCATAATAATTAGCATATTCATCTGAATTAATTTATGAAATATTAGCCATGATAATTAGGAATCTTTAATAGCCGTTATTCCGTTTTGATTCTGGGAAGATACGTATAATCTCGCCCGTATCTCACCGCTCACCCACAACTACGCTCGAAACAAAGGGAGCTAATAAGAAGTCTAGTTTGGGAGTAAAGCGACTTGCTTTAACAGAATTTATCTGGTTCAACATCAATTAAGAAAACCAAGGCGTAGTTATGAATTTAAGTCATTATATCCCAAGAATAACACCGTTTTACGCCCGAAACAAAGCCGCTATTGGACTAAGTATTTTAATCATTGCCGGATATTTAGGGAACTATTTCCGTTTGTCATTATTTTTTGATATAGATTTCCTATTTGGCAGCATTGCCGTTTGGATTATAGTATTTTTGTACGGTACAGGTTGGGGTACTTTTGCAGGCTTCGTTTCTGGCATTTGTACTTATTTTATTTGGCATCATTCCTACACGGTAATTACCTTTACCGCTGAAGCATTCTTTGTCAGTTTATTGTTTCATCGTCTACGTCAGAATATCGTGCTGCTAGACGGAATTTTTTGGCTGTTCATCGGGATGCCTCTCATTTGGCTATTTTATGCCATTATCTTGCACGTAGATACTACACAAGCGTTGATTATCTTGTTAAAGCAGCCTGTAAACGGGATTTTCAATGCTTTAATTGCTAGCTTGATGCTGACTCATTTACCGATTCATAAATGGCTAGGTCGTCCTCAAGCAGTTAGCACGCTTTCTTTGCAACAAACTGTATTTAATTTGTTAGTTGCTTTTGTCTTCTTTCCTACTCTAATTCTTATAGTTTTAGACAGCCGCCGGGTAATTGATAACATCAAGACAACAGCTAATGCAGAACTCAAGGCGGCTTCTATAGATTTAGTTGTTGAAATGCGTTCTTGGCATCAGCAACATCTAAAGGCAGTTCAGGAAATCGCTCGGATTGCTGCTTCCGCTGAATCAAACCAAGTGGAAACATTGCAGCCAAGTATAGAATTTTCTAGGCGTGCATTTCCAGATTTCCATAATATTTATGTTGTCAACCCTGAAGGTAAAGCAATTGCATCTTCTCCACAACAGAATGAATCAGGAGAGTCCATTATTGGCTCGAATCTCACTGTTAAACCCTACTTCAAGGAAATCAATAATACTCTGCAACCTACTCTATCAGATGTATTAACCGGACAAAAGGTAATTCTCAGTGTACCCGTACTGAGAGATAATCGCTTCCGTGGCTTAGTCATTGCAGAACTCGATTTGAACGGTATTGACGAACTCCTAAAATCAAATATTGACGAGCGAGGACTACTAATTAGTCTCGTCGATCGCAGAAAATCTGTAATTGCTAGTACTCAGCCTGATCGAGTAGCAATGCAAACATTTGATCGTCGTAAGGATGGCGAAATTCTTCCAATTGCGCCGATGACTTATCAGTGGCTACCGATAACTGGCAGTCGGCTTGTCATGGTGCGTTGGAACAATTCGTTCTTTGTGCAAGAGACCCTAATCGATAGCCAACTTCCTTGGACTCTCATTGCAGAATTATCTGCGACACCACACGTCCGCC
Source organism: Coleofasciculus sp. FACHB-1120 (assembly GCF_014698845.1). Lineage (NCBI taxonomy): Bacteria > Bacillati > Cyanobacteriota > Cyanophyceae > Coleofasciculales > Coleofasciculaceae > Coleofasciculus > Coleofasciculus sp. FACHB-1120. The sequence goes on from NZ_JACJTV010000008.1 coordinate 114,038, forward strand.
ATATAGAGCGCGTTCATACGAATAGTTTAGCGATTTTGATGCTAATTTCAGCGATCGCGCTCATTTTTGCAACCCTTCTAAGCCGCAGCTTAGTTAGCCCTCTCTCAAAACTAGCGCAAGTGACGACAAACCTGCCTTACAAACTTTCAGAGCAAGAATTAATCGATTGGCCAAACAGTTCGGTGACAGAACTGGACGCTCTAGTTCGCAACTTTAAGTCAATGGCGGCGACACTTAATCAAAAGTTTTGGGAAATCAAAAGCACCAACGAAATGCTTGAAGAACGGGTGCAAGAACGTACTCAAAAATTATTAATCATTAATACAGAACTTGAAGCTGAAATTGCCGAACGACAGCGAACAGAGGAAAAGTTAAAAGCTTATACCCTCAAATTGGAACAAAGCAACCGGGAATTGCAAGACTTTGCCTTCGTCGCTTCCCACGACTTGCAGGAACCATTGCGGAAAATTCAAGCCTTTGGCGATCGCCTTAAACTTAAATACGGTGCATCCCTCACGACTGAGGGGCAAGACTACCTGGAGCGAATGCAAAAAGCAGCGCAACGGATGCAAACTCTGATTAATGACCTCCTCTCCTTCTCGCGAGTGACAAGCAAAGCTCAGCCTTTTACTCCTGTCAATATCACCAACGTGCTACAAGAGGTCTTGTCTGATTTGGAGGTGCATATCCAGAAGGTAGGCGCAAAAATAGAAATTGGCGATTTGCCAACGATTGATGCCGATCCGTCGCAGATGCGGCAATTATTACAAAATTTGATTAGCAATGCGCTGAAATTCCACCGTGAGCAAGAAGCACCAGTCGTCAAGATTTGGAGTCGCTTGTTAGAGAAGAACGAGCCGCTTTGGACACAAGAATTACCAACTCATCCGATGTGTCAAATTATGGTAAAAGATAATGGAATTGGTTTTGATGAGAAGTATCTGGATCGGATCTTCACAGTTTTCCAACGCCTACACGGTCGTACCGAGTATGAAGGAACTGGAGTTGGCTTAGCAATTTGCCGTAAAATAGTCGAGCGTCATGGTGGTAGCATCACCGCAAAAAGCATCTTAGGGCAAGGATCGACATTCATTTTTACACTACCTGTTGAACAATCTAAATAATAAATTTGGGAATTTTAACTTTTATCTTTTGACTGAAAAACTTTAGAAGTAAATGATGCCACGATTCTGCAACTTGGTGTGAGTAAAACTCTGTGAATGAAGCTGGAAAACTAATTACTATCTTGATGGCTGATGATGATGAAGACGATCGGCTGCTAGCAAAGGATGCATTAGAAGAATGCCGACTCGCTAACGATCTGCACTTTGTTATTGATGGTGAGGATCTGATGGATTATCTTTACCATCGGGGTAAGTATACTCAGTTAATAAAGTCGCCCCGCCCAGGTTTAATCTTGCTGGATCTGAATATGCCTAAAAAGGATGGGCGAGAGGCTCTCCAAGAAATTAAAGCCGATCCCGACCTGCGCCCCATTCCAGTTGTTGTGCTGACGACATCAAAGGCTGAGGAAGATGTTTATCGCACTTACGATTTAGGTGCAAACTCTTATATTGCTAAGCCAGTTACATTTGAATCCCTCGTTTCCGTGATGAAAACTTTAGGAAAATATTGGTTTGAAATTGTTGAGTTGCCACTAAATGAAATAGGGAAATAAATACTTAAACTAAAGCCCCGCCTAATTCTTGGGTTTGATACTGCTTAATGTTGGGAAACATTGAGCAATCCTAAATTACGGGAATTGAGTCAGGGAAAACGAGTAATTATTTTTTATACATTTTCCATGCCCCAAAATGATTGGGGTTTTGTAAAACTTGAGGCGAAACCATTAAAATCTGTGGTAAGTTGCTGTGCTGTAACAATTAGTTCTTCTGCTGCATTTTGAGTTAAAGGTTTAGCGAAAAAATATCCTTGCCCATATTCGCATTCCATTTCTCTCAGTTGGGAAAGTTGCTCGGCTGTCTCTATCCCTTCTGCTGTCACATTTAACTCTAAAGTATGAGCCAGGGTCACGATAGCGCGAACAATTTCTAAACTGTCGTCTTTTGCTCCCATTCGGCTAACAAAAGAACGGTCAATTTTTAACTGATCGATGGGAAACCGATGTAGATAACTTAAAGATGAATAGCCAGTGCCGAAATCATCAATATGCAGATGCACGCCCAAAGATTTTAATTGGAAAAGCATCTTAATTGCCGATTCGGCGTTATCCATGACTGCACTTTCAGTAATTTCTAATTTTAAACTTCGCGCATCTAGGCGAGTGTCCCGTAAAATTTGGTCGATTTGCTTGACTAAATCTGGTTGTAAAAACTGTTTGCTGGAAAGATTAACACTGATTGTTAATAGTAATTCTGGAGAGATTTGCTGCCAATCATGCATTTGGTAGCACGCTTTGCAGAGTACCCACAGTCCGATGGGAACGATTAAACCTGTTTCTTCGGCAATTGGAATAAATTCCGATGGAGAGATTAAACCGCGCTCTGGATGATGCCAGCGTACAAGCGCCTCGAAACCGTCCAGTCTGCCTGTTGTCAAAGACACAATGGGTTGATAGTGAAGCTGAAATTCATGCCGCTCGATCGCACGCCGCAAGTCGTTTTCCAGTTGTAAAAGTGCCACGGCGCGGGTGTGCATGGTGGTATCAAAGACTTCATGACGCGCTCTTCCCATCGATTTAGCACGATACATAGCGGTGTCAGCATCGCGCAGGAGATTTTCTGGACAGTCATATCCGATTTCCGGGGCGCTTTGCGAACCACCCCCGATGGCAATGCCGATGCTTGCCGTCGTGAATACCTCTTGCTCATTGAGGTTGAAAGGATGCATCAGTTCTAAGTGGATGCGCTCGGCAATGTCAGTGGCGTTGTTGATATTTTTGATATCGTCGAGCAGGATAGTAAACTCATCTCCGCCTAGCCGTGCGACTGTATCGCCACCCCGCAGGCAAGTTTTCAACCGCTGCGCGATCGCTATCAGCAATTGATCGCCAATCATGTGTCCCAAGCTGTCATTAATCACCTTGAAGCGGTCAATATCGATAAAGAGGACGGCAAAGAAATAGTCATTGGTTCGTTTTGAACGTTCTATTGCCTGTCCCAATCGATCCATAAACAAGGCTCGATTTGGCAAACCAGTCAACACGTCATGAAACGCATCATGGAGGAGTTGTTTCTCAACTTGCTTGCGCTCGGTGATATCAGTTTGAGAGCCAGCCATGCGCGAGGCTTTCCCATTCGCGTCTCGTACAGCCATCCCCCGAATGAGCATCCAACGGTAGGTCCCGTCTTTGTGTAAGATGCGATGTTCGTTCTCAAAATGGGGGGTCAGTCCTTCGAGATGTAAAGAAATCTGCCCTTTTAACCGCTCTATATCCTCAGAATGAACTCGCTCAAACCAAGCATTGGGAATCTTGTTAATTTCGTTCTCCTCAAAGCCCAGCATCGATTTCCATCGGGGAGAAAAATAAATTTCGTTTGTTTTTAAATTCCAGTCCCAAAGTCCATCGTTAGCACCAGAAACGGCGAGTTCGTAACGTTCTTGACTCTCACGCAATGCTTCCTGAGTTTGGGCAGCCGCAAGGGCTGCCTTGACGCGCTCGGTAATATCTTGGAAGGTAACAACTGCACCCACCATCTGACCATTTTCTCGAATAGGGGTGCTGATGTACTCAACGGGAAAACTTGTGCCGTCTTTTCGCCAAAAGACTTCTTCATCTACTTGTTGAACTTTGCCATCCTGAAAGGCTGCATAAATTGGACACGCTTCTCGCGGATAGGGAGCGCCATCAGATTTTGAATGATGGCAGATAAAATGTAAGGGTTTGCCAATAAGTTCTTCGACTTCCCATCCCAGCATTCTCGCAGCAGCTGGATTGACAAAGGTGGCATTTCCATGAACATCCAAACCATAAATTCCTTCACCCGCTGAGTTGAGAATTAGTTCGTTTTGGTGGCGCAGTCGTTCAATTGCCTCTTCGGTTTGCTTGCGAACCGTGATGTCGTTCTGCAACCCGATGAAGTTGATGAGTTTCCCTTCGTTATCAAAAACTGGGTTGATGGTGAGTTCATTCCAGAACGGTGTCCCATCTTTGCAGTAGTTCAGCACTACACAAATAATAGGTTGCTTTGATGCGATCGCTTCTCGCATCACTTTCACAACAGAGGAATCGGTGTCTTTCCCTTGTAGGAAGCGGCAATTGCGACCCATCACTTCCGCTGCTGAGTAGCCAGTGATGGCAGTAAAAGCAGGATTGACAAAGATAATTGGATTGTCAGGTAAAGTTGGATCGGTGATCGTCACTCCAGTTGTCAGGTTAGCGATCGCCGCCGCTAGCTGGCTGTTTTCGCGCATGGCTGACCGCAAGGCTTCTTCTGCCTGCTTGCGTTTGGTAATATCGGCAGCCAAACCATCGATTCGGATGACATTCCCATTCGCATCACGCCCTAGATGAGCGCGATTGCGAACCCAACGTTCTTCCCCGTCCGGTCGGAAAATGCGATACTCTTCGTCTGCTGCACCGACTTGGAGTAACGCTTGCATCATCGCTTCTATTCGTTCTCGATCGTCTGGGTGAATCACCTCCAGCCAGAGGTTCGGGCGCTCAAAGAACTGAGAGACTGGACGACCATAAATTTCCGCCGCCGCCGGACTGATGTAAATCGGCTCCCCGGTAGTGGCTGAAACCGACCACACGCTGTCTTCGAGCGAGCCAAGAATATTCTCCAGCCGCGATTCACTCTCTCGCAGCGCCTCTAACGTTTTGACTCGCTCGATCGAGTAGCGGATCGCTCGCTCCAACAGCGGCGCGTCCATCTTCCCCTTAACTAAGTAATCGGCAGCTCCCGCTTTCATTGCTGCAACGTCTACTTCCCGATCTCCTTGCCCGGTCAGCAAGATGATCGGCGCTTTACAGTTAGTTAAAATGGCTTCTTGTAACAATTCCAAGCCATTGTGTGCGCCAAGACGATAATCCACTAAATAGACATCATGTTGATGCATCTGAATTTTTTCTAAGGCAGCATCATAACTATTTACCCATTCGAGATCAAACTTTTCTCTCTCAATTTCTAAGAGGAGATCGCGAGTCAGAACATAGTCATCCTCGTCATCCTCAATTAAAAGCACTTTTATTGAGTCTTTAGACATAAAATAGTATTAGAAACAAAATACCTCTATCTTAGAGTTCCTCTCCTCAAGGGTAAAGCTAGAGAAGTCAGCACTCAGCCACATTTGCAAATTCACTCACAACTAGTTTTTGGCTTGAGTCCTGACGAGTATTACTTTTTAACAGGCTTAAGAAGAATCAAATTAAAATTTGGCATCTTTTGGCATCTTTCCGTTGAGATACCTACTGAAAATATTTTTTAAGGCTAAGCAGCCAATAAAAAAGGCGAAGACTCGCCTATTACATCCTCCGGTTCTCAAGGAGAATCTTGGGTTGCCTCTTTGCCGATGAACAGGAGAGCGATCGCGCCTGAGTGCTAGCGGCAGAATCCTCGCGCGTAGCCGTCTCGATGACAATCTCAAGATTTACCGCCCAGATTGACACCCTGAGCGGATCGAGCCACTATGATAGAAGTATGAATCTATGTAAAGACCCAGATAAATGTCTTTAGAATTTGTATCTGTAGAAAATATCAAAGAAATTGCCCACCACTACGGTTACTGGGCAGTTTTTTTGGGGATTTTGCTAGAAAATCTTGGCATTCCCATCCCTGGGGAAACGATTACCCTCGCCGGGGGCTTCTTGGCGGGTAGTAAAGAACTGAATTTCTGGTTCGTGCTAGGGAGTGCGATCGCGGGTGCTGTTCTCGGTGGTACTTGCGGTTACTGGATTGGCAGAAAAGGTGGCTGGCCCTTGCTTGTGAAAATTGGGGGATTTTTCCGCATCCGCGAAGAAAAACTCTTACAACTCAAGCAACAAGTGAGCGAGAACGCCGGAAAAACAGTGTTTCTCGGTCGTTTCCTCGCTCTGCTGCGAATTGTCGCCAGTCCCCTGGCTGGAATTGCCCAAATGCCCTTCCTCAAGTTTATGGCTTATAACATCGCTGGGGCGACTGCTTGGGCATCGGTAATGGTCACGTTGTCCTTTTTTGCAGGGCGACTCGTACCCTTGGAACAATTAGTTGTGTGGGTCGCACAATTTGGTTTAATTGCGTTATTCCTATTGATTGCCTGGATTGCCGTTCCTCTGTGGCTGGAGTCTCGCGAAGCCAAGCGTTCAATCGAGGGAGATTAGAAAAAGTTTTGAGTGATGAGGAATTAAGTTTTAAATAAAAAGAATTTTTTTTCTAACTCAAAACTCAAAACTCAAAACTCAAAACTTTCAGACTAACCTCTCGCTTTTTGCGACCAAACGCGAGTCGGCAATCCCCAAACGTAGATAAATCCTTCAGCAGCTTTATGGTCAAACTGGTCTTCAGCCCCATAAGTTGCTAACGTTGGGCTGTAAAGGGACTTGTCAGACTGACGCCCCACAGTCATCGCGTTGCCCTTAAAGAGTTTAACTCGCACCGTTCCTGATACCCGCTCCTGTGTTTGTTGAATGAAGGCATCTAGGGCGGCTTTGAGCGGACTATACCAAAGACCGTTATAAACTAGCTGAGTATAAGTTTCTTCGATACCACGCTTGTAGTGGGTCACATCTGCGGTCAAGGTGAGACTTTCTAAGTCGCGGTGGGCATTAATCAAAACCATTAAAGCCGGGGCTTCATAGATTTCCCGCGATTTGATACCAACCAGGCGGTTTTCGATCATATCGATCCGCCCGACACCGTGATTTCCGGCAATTTCGTTGAGTTTCGTAATTAGCGCGACAGGCGGCAAAGCTTCACCGTTGAGGGCAATCGGAATGCCTTTTTCAAAACCAATTTCAACGTATTCTGGCTCGTTGGGCGTGTCAGCGATCGCTTTGGTCATCACATAGATTTCTTCTAGCGGTTCCGTCCAAGGATCTTCTAGGGGTCCTGCCTCAATGCTGCGACCAAATAAATTGCGATCGATACTGTAGGGAGATTTCTTTTTCACGGGCGAAGGAATCCCATAACGCTCACCATAAGCGATCGTTTCCTCTCGGCTCATTCCCCACTCTCTCGCTGGTGCCAACACCTTCAAATCTGGGTTCAGCGCGGCAATCGATACATCAAACCGAACTTGGTCATTCCCCTTCCCGGTGCATCCGTGCGCCACCGCATCCGCACCGTATTTTTCAGCCGCTTCGACTAAAAGTTTGGCAATCAGCGGACGCGCCAAAGCAGTCTGGAGGGGATAGCGATTTTCATAGAGAGCGTTCGCTTGAATCGCTGGAAATGCATAATCTTTGACAAAACTTTCTGTAGCATCAGCAACCAGCGATTCACTGGCACCCGATTTTAGCGCTTTTTCCCGGACTGGCTCTAGTTCGTCTCCCTGTCCCAAATCCGCCGCCAGGGTAATCACCTCTTCAACTCCCCACTCCTCCTTCAGGTATGGGATACAGACGGAGGTATCGACTCCACCTGAATATGCCAGCACAACTTTGGTAGCACGACCCATTGATCTCTCACTTCTGCAAAACAACGAGTTCTTATTATGCAACTAATCCATGCCAAGTCTTGTCAGGAATAGCACAGATTAATCGACAGCCATAGTCATCTGGGGCACCAAGGGATAGATGAAAATGCTTTCTGTTCAGTGGCTTATAGTTCTTTGAGAGATACTAAAAGTGTTGCAATCCGGGGGAAATCGTGTTTTTTAGCGTTGTCATTCCAACTTATAACCGCAAGCCGATTCTAGAAAAATGCCTCAGAGCAATGGAACATCAGCAGTTGAATGCTGGTAGCGTTGTCAGCGGCTATGAAGTGGTGCTGGTGGATGATGGTTCGACGGATGGCACGTTGGAGTGGTTATCCCAACACGCCGCTGAATTTCCTCACGTGCGATCGCTCTTGCAAGATCATCAAGGGCCAGCCGCCGCCCGTAATCTAGGAGTAGAACAGGCTCAGGGTGACACGATTATCTTTATTGATAGCGATTTAGTCGTCACCGAGCATTTTCTCCAAGCACATGCCGACGCCTTAGTTGAGGGAGAAAAGAACCTCGGAAGCGATCGCCTTTTTACCTACGGTTGGGTGATCAATACCAATAACTTCGATAATCCCACCTCCGAACCCTACAAAATCACGGATTTTTCCGCTGCTTACTTTGCCACGGGGAATGTAGCGATCGCTCGTAAATGGCTCGAAAAAGCTGGATTATTTGACACCCGCTTTCAACTTTACGGCTGGGAAGACTTAGAACTCGGCATCAGACTGAAACAACTCGGTTTAAAACTGATTAAATGTCCAGCCGCCGTTGGCTATCACTGGCATCCTCCCTTTGCCTTAGAACAAATTCCCCCCATGATTGATCGAGAAATTCAACGGGGGCGGATGGGCGTTTTATTCTACCAAAAGCATCCTACCTGGGATGTCAAAATGATGATTCAAATGACCCTACTTCACCGCATCCTCTGGGGTCTTCTTTCCCTCGGTGGCAGGCTCAACGAGCGCACAATGGCACCCTTTTTGCAATGGCTAATTAATCAAGGTAAACCCCAATTAGCCTTAGAAATCGCTCGAATTTTCCTTAATTGGTACAACGTTCAAGGTGTTTATGCAGCCTACGCTGAAGCTAGGCAAAAAGCATAATTTACACCCTTGTACTGCCAACGATACAAGCAAGCGATTTGTTTTGCGCGATCGCTAATCTTTGTAATCTTTTCATTGCCTCATTGCCAAATATCCACAAATGAGGCTAATACAACGGTGCTAGCTTATTTTTCAATGTTTTTCCCGTAAATTTTTCTATCAAAGCCCTTATAACTCTGATAGACTGGAAGAGTTGTCTAAATTCGTACATTCCGCACATTCAGGGTTTCGGGTGTTTCCGCTGGAAATACGCCTGGATGGAGGATTAACCCGAAAGGAAAATAAATATGTCAGTTGTTTCTTTGGCTCAGATGATGGAGTCGGGTGTTCACTTTGGGCACCAGACCCGCCGGTGGAACCCAAAAATGGCTCCATACATCTATACATCCCGCAATGGCGTCCACATCATCGACTTGGTGCAGACTGCCCAGCTGATGGAAGATGCCTACACCTATATGCGAACCGCAGCCGAACAGGGCAAAAAGGTTCTCTTCATCGGCACCAAGCGTCAAGCCGCAGGAATTGTGGCTCAAGAAGCCGCTCGTTGTGGTTCTTACTACATCAACCAACGTTGGTTGGGGGGAATGCTCACCAACTGGACGACCATTAAGACACGGGTAGAGCGCCTAAAAGACTTGGAACGCCGGGAAGAAACCGGAGTCCTTGATTTGCTGCCTAAGAAAGAAGCTTCGATGCTGCGCCGGGAAATGACCAAATTGCAGAAATACCTTGGCGGTATCAAGCAAATGCGGAAAGTTCCTGACATTGTGGTGATTGTGGATCAGCGTCGGGAATATAATGCAGTTCAAGAATGCCAGAAACTGGGAATTCCCATCGTCGCGCTGTTGGATACAAACTGCGACCCGGATGTAGTAGATATTCCTGTTCCAGCCAATGATGATGCCATCCGCTCGATTAAGCTAATAGTGGGTAAGTTGGCAGACGCTATCTATGAAGGTCGTCACGGTCAGCTAGACGCAGAATCGGAAGAGGATTACGAAGATTACGAAGGCGCTGAAGACGATGTCGAATACGAGGAAATCGACTCGGCTATTCCTGATGGTGACGAAGAAGAAACCGAGGGATAATTCAGCGTTAGAAACATCAATTCTTAGTTAGGAACTGAGGAAATGGCGGAAATATCTGCAAAACTCGTGAACGAGCTGCGCCAAAAAACTGGTGTCGGCATGATGGACTGCAAGAAAGCGCTAATAGAAACCGATGGCGATATAGCCAAGGCGATGGAATGGCTGCGGCAAAAGGGAATGGTTAGCGCGGGGAAAAAAGGCGAACGCCAAGCCTCAGAAGGACTTGTCGGCAGCTACATCCATACCGGAGGTCGAGTTGGCGTCCTGGTGGAAGTGAACTGCGAGACAGACTTTGTCGCCCGCAACGAAGCTTTCCAAACTCTGGTGCGGAACATAGCCATGCAGATTGCAGCGTGCCCTAACGTTGAATATGTAAAGGTTGGCGACATTCCCGCTCAAATCGTTGAGAAGGAAAAAGAAATCGAAATGGGGCGGGATGACCTAGGCAACAAGCCACAGAACATCAAAGAAAAGATTGTTCAGGGTCGGATTGACAAGCGCCTGCAAGAGTTGAGCTTAATCGATCAGCCCTACATTCGTGACCAAAGTATCACGGTGGAAGAGTTGATCAAGCAAAATATTGCGACTTTGGGTGAAAACATTCAAGTCCGTCGCTTCGTCCGATTTATTCTGGGCGAAGGATTGGAAAAGAAAGAAAGCAATTTTGCTGAGGAAGTTGCAGCTCAAATGGGCGGCAATTAATCATCAAGTTTTCTGGCTGAATCGTTAGAAAAGACAGGTTTCCATCATGGAGACCTGTCTTTTTTTATCTTTATTTTAAAGAGATTTTCAGCGCTTGTAGGTAGGGCATCACCATTCTATATATTTCAAAAAATCAACACGTTTGAAACCATTTATAAAGACAGAAACACTAAAAGCAGAAAAACTTTTTGTTTCAGTGGAATTCTTAACATCCCCCCTAGGAGTGTTTTCTCGCTGCTTGTGTTAGACTTTTGAGCGCGAGTAGATGAAGGGGACACTGCGAAACGCCACTGAGGAGTGCAAAGTCACCAGAAAAGCCACGGACTTTTTCAGCCCTTAAATAGACAGAAGCGTATCTTGGAGTCAGCATCAAGCTGACTATTTGCTAGTAAATTTTAGAGCGCTACGGAAGTGACGTTTAGCTGGTGCGGGAAATCCTGTTAGGGTATTCAATTCTATTGATAATCTATTTCTGATAGTTCTAGGAAGAGGGAAGGATCGTAATGAAAATCAATTTACAAGTGCCAGGGATTAATTTAACTAGCTTGAAAGAGGCACCGATTCATACCGCCAGTCAAATTCAGCCTCATGGGATACTGTTTGTTCTTGCAGAACCTGAGTTAACCATATTGCAAGTTAGCAGCAATATATCTACAGTTTTCGGAATCTCTCCCGAAAAGATACTGCAAAAAAAATTAGAAGAACTCCTCGATCCATTCCAGGTAGAGAGAATTAAAACAGGACTCTTAGAAGACAATCTTGATTTTATCAACCCTATTAAGATTTGGGCTAGAAGAAAAGGCGACGAATACTTAGTGTTTGATGGTGTTTTCCACCGGAATCCAGATGGGTTTTTAGTTTTGGAATTAGAGCCTGCAATTTCTCAGGAGAATATCCCCTTCTTAAGCTTTTATCATCTAGCTAGAGCTTCCATCAACCAGTTAGAAAAAACATCAACTCTAGGTGATTTTTGTCAGATTATTGTCAAAGAGGTGCGAAAAGTCACTGGATTTGACAGAGTGATGCTATATAAATTTGATGACGATGGTCATGGATCGGTCATCGCTGAAGAAAAACTAGAAAGTATGGAGCCTTACTTAGGTCTTCACTACCCAGAATCAGATATTCCTAAACCAGCTAGAAAATTATTCACCTCGAATTGGATCAGATTAATCCCGGATACTACTTCTCAGCCTGCTAAACTTTTTCCGACTCTTAATCCAGCTAGTCAGCTTCCGCTTGATTTAACGAACTCTATTCTCAGAAGCGCGTCTCCTTGTCATATACAGTACTTACACAATATGGGTGTGGGTGCTTCTCTGACAATTTCATTGATGAAAGATCAAAAACTTTGGGGTCTGATTGCTTGCCATCATCAGTCACCCAAATATGTTCCTTATGAGCTGCGTAAAGCTTGCGAATTTTTGGGGCGCGTTATCTTTTCAGAAATCTCAACGAGAGAAGAAACTGAAGATTACGACTATCGCATGAGGTTGACATATATCCAATCAGCCTTGGTTGAATATATGTCCCAAGAAGAAAACTTCATTGATGGTTTAGTTAAACACCAACCGAATTTACTCGATCTCGCGAATGCTAAAGGTGCCGCTGTATGCTTTGGCGGGAATTGCACGGTGGTTGGGGAGACTCCCACAGAAGAAGAAGTCAATTTTTTAGTCCAATGGCTAAAGAATAACGTCGATGAAGAGGTCTTCTATAGCGATTCCTTACCTCATATTTATCCAGATGCGGAAAGGTTCAAAAACGTTGCCAGTGGCTTATTAGCGATTCCGATTTCTCAGAATAACTATGTTTTGTGGTTCCGACCAGAAGTGATTCAAACCGTTAATTGGGGTGGCGATCCCAATAAGGCGTTTGAAGTAACCCAGTCAGAGGGAAATATTCGTCTGTGTCCTCGCAAATCCTTTGAGCTATGGAAGGAAACGGTTCGCTTAACCTCTTTACCCTGGAAACAGGTAGAAATTAAAGCAGCACTTGAACTCAGAAAGGCAATTATTAACATTGTGCTTCGCCAAGCTGATGAACTTGCCCAATTAGCTCAAGACTTAGAACGTTCCAATGCTGAGCTGAAAAAGTTTGCTTACGTCGCCTCCCATGACTTGCAAGAGCCACTCAATCAGGTAGCGAACTACGTGCAACTTTTAGAGATGCGCTATCAAGAGCAACTCGACGAAGACGCGAAGGAATTTATTGGCTTCACTGTTGAGGGAGTCAGCTTAATGCAGACGCTAATTGATGATGTGCTGGCATACTCTAAGGTGGATATGCAGGCCATTGAGTTTGAAATGACTGGGGTGGAGACGGCTTTAGACCGCGCCTTGGCTAATTTGCGAGGACGCATCTCGGAAACAGGAACTGCGATCGCTCACGATCCCTTGCCGACGGTTATGGCAGATAGCACCCAGTTAATGCAACTGTTCCAGAACCTGATTGGCAACGCCATCAAATTCCGCAGTGAGCAACCGCCAGAAATCCATGTAGGAGCTTCTCGGCTAGAGGATGCGTGGCTATTCTCAGTACGGGATAATGGCATTGGCATTGATCCGCAGTTTAGCGATCGCATTTTTGTCATCTTTCAGCGTCTGCACACGCGGGATGAGTATCAAGGTACAGGAATGGGTTTAGCAATTTGCAAAAAGATTGTCGAGTGTCACCGAGGGCGCATCTGGGTCGAGTCCCAATTAGGTCAGGGTGCAACATTCTACTTTACGATTCCAGTAGGGGGACGCGATCGTGAGCGTAGAAACGGAAGAAAACCACAAAACAATCTTTTTAGTCGAGGACAATAAAGCCGATATCCGCTTAATCCAAGAAGCCTTAAAAAATAGCTCGCTTCCACACCAAGTCGTGACAGTTAGGGATGGTGTGGATGCGATGGCTTTCTTGCGCCAAGAAGGCGAGTATGCTGATGCACCTCGCCCTGACCTGATTTTGCTGGATTTGAACTTGCCGAAGAAGGATGGTCGAGAAGTTTTGGCGGAAATTAAAGCCGATCCCAAGCTGAAACGCATCCCAGTAGTAGTGCTGACAACTTCAAAAAATGAAGATGATATTTTCCATAGCTATGACTTGCACGTAAATTGCTACATCACCAAATCCCGCAACCTCAGCCAGCTCTTCAAAATTGTTAAAGGAATTGAAGAGTTTTGGCTGGAAACTGTTACCCTGCCATCGGAATGATGACAAGAAATTTTCGTATCTTGTTAAAATGCAAGCAGTTGCCGAGCGGGGACAGGAGGGGAGGGGAGATCCCAGAAGATTATGCCTGGAAGCTCTATAAAAATCTTGTTGATTGAGGACAACTTGGCAGAAGCCAGATTCATGCAAGAGCTTCTGAAACAAGCCAAGTTCAAACAGTTTAGTCTGGTACATGTCAAACGATTGAGGGAAGCGCTCAATCGACTCAATGAAGATTGCTTTGATGTAATTTTGTTGGATCTGACCCTACCTGACAGTCAAGGTTTGTGTTCTCTAGCTCCCCTAAACAGCCACGCTTCTGGCTTACCGATTGTTGTGCTGACAAATACGAATGACGATGAATTAGCGATAGAAGCAGTCCGACAAGGGGCACAAGATTATCTGGTTAAGCGCCAAGTTAATGCAGAGGTGCTAGTTCGCTCTTTGTGCTATGCAATTGAGCGAAAGCAGGTTTCGGAAACATTACGAACAGTCAATGAGGCGTTAGAAATCCGAGTTCAGGAACGAACGGCTGAGCTAGTTAAAGCCCAAGAAATTAATCAGTCTAAATCTGAATTTGTTTCTATGCTTTCTCACGATTTCCGCAATCCTCTGAATAGGATTCTCCTTTCTGCTGGATTGCTCCAAGACTACGACCAAAAACTAAGCGATGAGAAGAAAAATACTCATCTCAAACTGATTCGTTCAGCAATCAAAAATCTGGCTCAGCTATTAGATGAAATTACATTCATCGGGAAAGCTGATTCAGGGCAACTTCAGTGTCAACTGATTCCTCTAGATTTGAAATCATTCTGCTACAAATTGGTCGAAGAGTTGCAACTCTTTACAGTTGAAAAATATCAAATTATTTTCACCTGTCAAGAGGAATTGGGAGAGGCGTTATGGGATGAAACCCTACTGCGGCATATTTTAGACAATTTACTCGCTAACGCGATTAAGTATTCACCAGAAGGCGGCACAGTGCGTTTTGAACTAAGCAGCCACGAGAAAACAGTCATCTTTCAGATTCAAGATCAAGGAATTGGCATTCCCAAAGAAGATCAACCTCGGCTGTTTCAGCCTTTCAATCGTGCTAGAAACGTCGGCACAATTCCTGGCACTGGGTTGGGGTTAGCGATGGTCAAAAAGTGTGTAGAGGCACATGGGGGTGAGATTTCAATGAAGAGTGAAGTCGGAGTCGGCACGAGTTTTACGGTGACGCTGCCGTTGATCGGAGAAGCAGCGTCATTGGATAGAGGTGCCTAAGTCGAGAAATGTAATTAAATCTACAGGCAGGGGAAGGGGAATCGGTCGCCTTCTTGCCATTTTCACTGTCTTCCACCATCCGTACTGAATTTGTCCCACCGCAAGGACGGTTAGTGTGCGGTAGTTCGCTTGTACATCGCGTTATTATTAGTCCTTAGTCGATAGGCATTAGCCTGTTGCTACTGACCGATAACAAATGAAGAAGGGTCGTGGATTAAATAACTTCTAAAATTCACCTTCTGTAGGGGCTTTTTCTGTGCCATGCCCCTACGCTTTTGAATTGGGGTTGAATAAATTCATGTTTCTGAATGAACGAATGACGGGGAGTCGGTATTCTAAAGTAGGGGAGTACATCTGTACGCCCGTACCGTCCCGATTGACAGATGTAAGCAGCAATGGCGAGAAGAGTAGAGGAAATTGAGCGGGATATGGCAGCGCTGGAAGAAGCAATCAAAGCGATCGCTATAGAATTCCACGATACATACAACGATTACCTGACTGCCTTAGGACAAGCCATGCGGCAGCAGTTGATCGTGGCGAGTTATTATCTTTGCACCCAAGTTTATCCGGAAGCGTTTCTCAGCCTGTCCGTCAGAGAACGACAGCAATTGCAACAGAACCTTCAGCAAGTGGTAAGGCTTGCTCAACCACAACTGCGAACCCTTGAAAGCAGTCGTCCCTCTCAGACATCCGACTGGGAACTACCTCCAGAAGAGGGTTTTACCGCCCCAACTGATGATTTAGCCATCGAGATGCCAGCGCCACCAGACACTCTCGACACCCTAAACCTCAATAGCGACAGCTCAACCAGTCGCTTTACCTTTTCTAACGTCCCTACAGACAACCCAGAGGATTTGGCTCGATGGCAGGAAGCGGTAGAAAACGCCATGAGCGAAACGTTACTCGACGTTTCTTGCCAAAGTAATCGTCTATTACAAGAAGTGGGGATATTACCGAAAAACTTTCCACAAGCTGTTCTGGAAGCTGCTGCTAGAGCGGAGCCATCGGGAGAGCCTGTGGTGGGACGTCCCAATCTTTTAAAATTTGTGGTTCAAATGGAAAATGAGCCGGGAGAAACGTCAAATCTCCCGGCTTTAGAAAAACCAACTTTGATACCGATTATCGCGCTCCATCTGCGATTATCTGAGATTGAATTTGCTGATTCAACGGTAATGGCTGGGCGCAACCAGATTCGGAACCTTAGCGCACGACTTAGCACGCTGCGTCGAGAATTTCAGAAAAAGCAACGAGAGCGCACCGTAGCTGCGGCAGAAGCCGCTTGGCGTGCCTGTTGGTTTGAAGAATAATGGGAATCGTCATAACGATTGACAATATCCGGGTGAGGACTGCTATTGGCTAATGGTTAATGGCTAGTTGTAAGAATAATCAGGCTATTTGCGATTAGCAATTAACAACAAAGGGGAGAGAAGATGCAAATAGAATCACCGGATTGGCTGCGATTGCAGAAAGCCCTTTCAGTCGAGGCAGAACGGGGCTTTACGGACTTAATGGGGAAACAATATCGTTTCAGTGAATTCTTATGCCTAGAGTTCGGTAAAGCTCCATCGTTTTTGCCACTAATCGAACGACATCGGTGGCAGGAGATGGCGTCTCAGTTTGCCCGTTACCCGAACCTCACCCTCTCCCAGCGACAACACTTGGTCGTTGAAACGCGGCGATTTCTCCACCAAATGCAACAAGTGATGGAGAGGCAAGAGCGATCGCGATCGCATCAACGAAATGAAGACAATCAGCAAGAAGTAGAAACCCTTCAATCGTCTCCATCCCCGGCTACCCCAATTCCGCGCACCACGCCCCTTGTCCAGTCCAACGTAGCGATTTCTCTTGACCAACCGCTGACCAGTTTGCCAGATGTGGGAATCAGAAAAGGCGGGTATTTAGCCAAGCTGGATCTACATACAGTGCGGGATATCCTCTTTTATTACCCCCGCGACCACATTGACTATGCGCGTCAGGTGAATATCTCTGAGCTGGAAGCGGGTGAAACGGTGACACTGATAGGAACGGTGAAGCGCTGTACCTGCTTTAGTAGCCCAAAAAACAAGAAATTAACCATAATGCAGGTGGTGCTGAAAGATCGCACGGGTCAAATCAGCCTCAGCCGCTTTTTTGCAGGTTCTCGCTACAGCAATCGCGGCTGGCAAGAAGGAATCAAAAATCGGTATCCCCAAGGGGCAGTCGTGGCGGCTTCTGGCTTGGTGAAGAAAAGCCAATATGGTCTGACTTTGGACGATCCACAACTGGAAGTTTTGGCAAACCCTGGAGACCCGATTGATTCCCACACCATTGGTCGGGTGGTGCCGGTGTATCCCCTAACAGAGGGCGTAGCGGCAGATATGGTGAGGCAGGCGGTCATTGCTGCTCTCCCCGCCGCCGCCCAGCTCAAAGATCCTTTACCCGCGGTTTTACGGGATGGGTATGGATTGATGAAGTTGTCGGATGCGATCGCCAACATCCATTTTCCTGCTGACAGTGCCGCCAAGGAAGCCGCCCGTCGCCGTTTAGTCTTCGATGAGTTTTTCTACCTTCAATTGGGTTTCCTCCTCCGTCGCCAAGCCCAACGCCAAAAGCAGTCCAGCGCTATCTTAGCTCCCAGAGGAAAGCTGATTGAACAATTCCACGAAGTTTTGCCTTTTCGATTAACGGGTGCCCAACAGCGGGTACTCAACGACATCCTCAACGATTTGCAATCATCCACCCCAATGAATCGGTTGGTGCAAGGCGATGTCGGTTCTGGTAAAACTGTCGTGGCAGTTATTGCCATCCTCGCCGCGATTCAATCCGGCTACCAAGCGGCGCTGATGGCTCCCACTGAAGTTTTGGCAGAACAGCACTATCGCAAGTTAGTCAGTTGGTTCAATCTTCTGTACTTGCCCGTAGAACTACTGACAGGTTCCACCAAAACTGCCAAGCGCCGCCAAATTCATGCCCATCTAGAAACAGGCGAACTGCCCCTATTAGTCGGGACTCATGCTCTGATTCAAGAGAAAGTCAGTTTTCATAAGCTGGGATTGGTAGTGATTGACGAACAGCACCGTTTTGGAGTGGAACAACGGGCGCTGTTGCAGCAAAAAGGCGAACAACCCCATGTATTAACCATGACCGCTACGCCAATTCCCCGCACCCTGGCGCTGACAGTACATGGGGATTTGGATGTGAGCCAGATTGATGAGATGCCACCCGGTCGGCAAGCAATTCATACGACCGTACTCACGGGCAAAGAACGCACCAATGCCTACGATCTCATCTGCCGCGAAGTTGCTCAAGGGCGTCAAGCATATATCGTCTTACCCCTGATTGAAGAATCGGAAAAGTTGGATGTGCGTTCGGCAGTTGAGGAGCATCAGCGCCTCTCAGAAAGTATTTTCCCTCAGTTCCAAGTAGGATTGCTGCACGGTCGTATGAGTTCAGCGGAAAAAGATGAGGCAATTACCCGATTCCGCGATAACCAGACTCAAATCATTGTCTCTACTACGGTGATTGAAGTGGGTGTGGATGTGCCGAATGCAACGGTGATGATGATTGAGAATGCCGAACGTTTTGGCTTATCGCAGTTACACCAGTTGCGGGGGCGCGTCGGTCGCGGTGCCGCTCAATCTTTCTGCCTTCTGATGAGCAGCACCAAAACCGCAGATGCTCGTTACCGGCTCAATGTATTAGAACAATCCCAAGACGGCTTTTTTATTGCTGAGATGGATATGCGGCTGCGCGGCCCCGGTCAAGTGCTGGGAACTCGCCAGTCTGGGGTGCCAGATTTTGCCTTGGCGAGTTTGGTGGAAGATCAGGAAGTATTGAATATCGCGCGGGATGCTGCTGAGAAAGTGATGGCACAAGATGCCAACTTAGAGCGATCGCCCTTATTAAAAGCTGAGTTAGATTATCGTTACCAGCGCTTAATGGGCGGGGCAATCTTAACATGATTAACCACGACCGCTTATACTCAAAGAACTGCTTACCGATTGTTTCTGGTTTTGTTGACACTTATCTCCAGCTAAATGCAGTAGAAGAAATTTTTCAAGCAGAAATAGCTAAATTTGAACCAGCACAACAGGAGGTAGTGATGGAAATCATCACCAATTGGATGCAGCAAGGTATAGAACGAAGGTTGTAACAAGGAAGGCAAGAAGGAAAGTTGGCAGTGATTATGCGCTTCCTCAATCGCCGAATCGGTACAGTTGAGCCTGAGTTGCAAGAGCGAATTCGCCAGTGATCCCTCAACCAGCTAGAAGATTTAGCCGAGGCGTTGTTAGACTTTTCGGATGTCGCAGATTTGGCTGCTTAGTTAGAAAGCCGAGGAGAGGATTAAAGGCTAGAATTCTTACAAATTTGTGATACGCTCTGGTTTGCGCGATCGCTCCTAATTAAAATCAGATATGAGGTCATCGTGACCAGTGGCTGATAGAAGCTGAAACTTTGACGGAATTAGCCTTAAAGCTTTCCTTTGGAATGGAAAGCTATTTTTTATATATGTATAATATTCAATAAACTTAATAAGTAAAATTAATATATCAAATCAAGTGCCTGTTACCTAATAAATTATCTCTTAAAAATATAATAATCTCGACACGATTACAGAATAACAGTTATTATAAACAGCAATTCAATATTCCGGTAAAACTAGATATGTCGAGTGCAAGCAAAATCCTGACACCACCTAGCCAAAGAGTATCGGTATTTGAGCCAAAACTATCTATCCCTATCTATACATTAATATTTTTTCTCTGTTCATTACTTCAAACAGGATATGCCGTTTATGTCCAAAACCAAGCCCTCCAGATCCCCCTTGTTCATTTCCTGAACAACCCTTCTCTTTATCCAAACGATCCATTTGGTGCCACTCTACCCTACTATTCCTCGACGCTCTGGTATGGAGTGGCATTGCTTCATCGCTTTATCCCACTAGAACCCTTACTGCTAACGTTATTTTTATTTGAAAGATTTTTAGTCATCTACGCAGCAGGACGACTCGCTCAAGCTTTTGCACCCCAATCTAAACTGGCGGTTGTTGGTGCAATGGCACTAATCGCATTAGCAATCAGTCCGATTATTGGTTCGGGCACTGTAGTTGAAGACTACTTTGAGCAAACAGGCTTTTCTATACCTTTTTTCTTATTAGGAATCGCTTCATTTTATAAAGAGCGACCCTTACCATGCGCTATTTGGCTAGCCATCGGATTTAATCTGAATAGTATGTATGGAGTTTACGCCTTAACATACTTGGGAGCAGTGTTTCTCCTTGACTCTACTTACCAGAGAGACTGGAAAAAATGGACGTTATTTTTCGGTTTGTTCCTCTTGTTAGCTTCGCCAGTTATATATCTTACTGCTGTTGCCTTTGGTCGAGAAGCCGTTGATAAACAATTGTGGCTGGCAGCGAGCAAATTTCGTTTTCCCCATCATCTTTATCCGCTAGCTTGGGGCAAAGAGAATTTCGCTCGTTTTAGTATTTTAATTGGATTGCTCATCTCTATCCTCTATCAGAATCGGCAGAGAGTTGGAAAGCTATTTAAATATAGTGCAATCTGGGCTGGAGTAAGCGGCCTTTGGGTATTGTATGCGTTTGTAGCTGCCTACATTGCCAAATCACCTTCAATGATAGTCATGCATCCTGGAAGAGCGACTGACTTGTGGTACTGCTTAGCGGGAATTGCACTGACTTCAGGGTGTGCCGTTCAACTAGAAGCAAGTAGAGGTAAAGCAAGGTGGCTTCTCGCTGCATTAGTCTTCGGCTCCAGCATTCTAATTTGGCATCAAGTTGTTGGAACCTACATCATTGCAGTTTGTTTGATGGCGTTTACTTTCCGACCCGTATGGTACTACATTCTTGGTCGGGGCAGTACTAACCGTGTAGCTTTGTTGCTAACACTGGTAGTTTTTCTGATGGGAGTTAAGAGCTTTCGATATCGGATATCACAAACTGGAAGTTTTGACGCAGCTTTGATTAGGCGACCTTCATCTTCTATAGAAGAAGTTGTTAACTGGGCAAGTGCTAATACTCCCTTAGATGCACAATTCTTAGTAGAGTTGGTTTCCGATCCAGGCTTGCCTGGTTGGGAAGAGTTTCGAGGTCTGGCAAAGCGCCCGGTTTTTGTAACGTGGAAAGATGGTTCAGGCATACTTTGGGATCGACCCTATGTACAAGCTTGGGCAGAACGCCTGAATGCCCTCGGTTTTGATGTTACTAAGGAAGAGTCCGAGAATTCTAAAAATAAGCTCAAAACTCTGTATGAAGAACTTCGAGATGAGGATATTAAACGGCTTCAATCCCGCTTTATCATTAACTATTGGATTGTTCCAGTGAATCACCCTTCTACGTTTCCTGTGGCTTTTCAAAATCTTTCTTACAAGGTACTGAAACTCCAATAACTCTTACTACTCAATTAGTAGGTTTTTCAGAGTAATGATGCGAAATTTGAAGTAAAAAGTTTCGTATGTAGGGAAGCAGGAGAATCGCTCTCTAAAGATGGCGACGATAAGTTGGCTTCATTTACGGCAATACTTAATTGCATGATGTCATTAAGGCTGTAATCTTGGGTGAGTCGTCGCTCATCCGCCTCAACAATGGATTGCAGCTTTGAACCCCAGCTTTAGCGTCTGGTTGTAAGATATCGTCAGATTGCGATCGCTATTGGCAACTGAGTCAGCAGTTCTAGATTCCAGGTAAACCCCCTTGAGCAAACTTTGGTTACTTGCAGATTACTCGGCACTTCCTTTCTCTAAAAGGGTTGTTGGCTGGTGAATGCCTGTGATACACTTAAAAGCCTGGGGCGATTAGCACAGTGGTAGCGCACTTCCTTCACACGGAAGGGGTCACTGGTTCAAATCCAGTATCGCCCACTTACATTCCGTACAGATTTTTTCCTAGCTAAATGTCACTACAACCATAAGTTGTCCAAAATGGTCACTTTATGCTTGTAATTTTCTCTGGTCAACTTATGCTTGTAGCTCGTTGAGCGTTCGCGCAGTAGTTTTAGAACTTGATTGAGTTACTTGTCATTTAAAGTTTGATTTTGCCGGAGCGGCAAAATCAAACTTTAAATGACAATCATCGATTCAAAAGGCGCAGTAAGTCTAGCATATCTGGTTGAAAAACCGTGGCGGAGGCTTGGAAAAGCGAGAGTATTTTAATATTCTCACAGCAGTGACACGAACATATTAAGTAGCCGTGCGTCTACAGATAGGTTGCAAAAGGGCGTACCTTAATAATTGACTTATCTGGTATTGGGGTAACTTCTCACCATGAAATACGGGCGTGAAACGCTGGCAGTTTGCCAGCGAATTTTGGTTGAATTATTACGACGGCGACGCAGCCTGATTTTTTGGTGTATTTTTCCAGTCTCTGTTTTGCTGATTAATGGGGTAATTCTGGCAGAAAATGCCAAGCTGTCTATGGCTGAGGCTTTTGAAACGGCTGCTCCCTCAACACTGGTGGGTGCTGCACTATTTTTTAGTTGCTTGGGTGGCAGTGTAGCAACCGTGGTGGCAGAGAGAGAACAGCAAACGCTCAAACGTCTTTTTATCTCACCGCTCAGCGGAACGTCTTATTTCTTAGGAATTTTTCTAGCTCACAGCTGCATTGGTGTCGGTCAAGCCATTTTAGTTTATACGATTGCTGCCTTTTGGAATGCTCGGTTTCAGGGTTCTATTGTGTTAGGAACCGCAATTATCTTTCTAAGTATTATTTCCTATGTTGGAGTCGGGTTTATTCTGGGTACGCAGTTTGCTCGTCGCACTGAGGATGTCAATGCTTTAGTGGCAGCATTTGGGGTGCCATTATTAATTTTAGGAGGGGCCTTTTTACCGACCTCGCTGTTTTCTAAGACGCTGCTAGAACTTGCTAAGTTTAATCCAATTTATCACATGAATGAAGCCTTAATAGGGGTTTCTGCGGACGGCAGTGGATTTGGAGAAATTGCATCTCATTTTTGGTTTTTATGTGTGTTTGCAATTTTGATGGTTGTAGGAGGATGGCTATCCTACCAGCGGATGCTGAGTGTTGAAAGAAGACTGTGATTGGTTGAAGATAGAAATGTAAATCTAGCTTTTTAATACGAAGGTAGGCAAACTTTTACGTAAAGGTCAGCACAGTTTAATTTTTTTTTGCGTACTTGGCGATTCTCTTGCCGTACCTCTGGGTTTACTAAATATTGTTCAACCTGTAATCAATTAGGGAATATTGTGCTACGAATTGAGAAGCTAAATAAATCTTACGGAACTCGACCTGTTTTACAGGATTTAACGCTGCATATTCCCCCTGGCGAAATTTACGGTTTACTGGGACCCAATGGAGCGGGAAAAACCACAACAATTAATATAATTTGTAATTTATTGCGGGCGGATAGTGGAGAAATTAAGATTAATAACCAACCTGTCTCAAACGCAACCAAAAATATGATAGGGGTTGCACCGCAAGAAAATTTACTTTATAAAACCCTAAGTTGTGAGGAAAATCTCCATTTCTTTGCTCGGATTTATGGCTTAACAAATCAGCAGCGGCGTCAACAGGTAGAAGCAAGTTTAGCGGCTGTCAATTTATTAGATAGAGCGAGAAGTCCGGTGGAAACGTTGAGTGGTGGAATGCAGCGGCGGTTAAATATTGCTGTTGCTTTGGTACATCAGCCTAAGCTGATCGTTCTAGATGAACCCACGACTGGGTTGGATATTGAAGCGCGTTATGAAATTTGGGAGTTAATTCGGCATCTGAAAAATCAGGGGATTACAATTCTGCTCACGACTCATTTGTTAGATGAAGCCGAACGCCTTTGTCAAAAAATCGGGATTCTTAAAGGCGGTAGTATTTTGGCGGAGGGAAGTTTAACAGAACTGCGGAAATTAGTGCCAGCAGTGGAAGTTGTGGTGGTGGAGACGCCGGAGGAGGAACAAGCGATCGCTCGCGCTAAAAAATATAATTTCACTTCTCGGCGCTATGGGAATGACTTAGCTTTTTGGCTACCAGAACATCTAGAACTGAAGGAAATTATCTCCTGTTTTGATGGAATCCCTCTCGATTCGATTGCTCGGCAACCTGTAAGGTTAGAGCATATTTATGTTGAGGTAACGCAGGGTTAAGAATTGCGCGATCGCAATATTTCTCCGTAGCAGACCAACCAAAAATAAAGTGCAATATTAATTTCGCTGAACAATTTTGGGACACCCTCTAGCAAGACGGGAACTGCACCGCCGCTTAACTTTAGCGAGTCTACAGCGATCGCGCTGAACAATAAACCGATACCACTCAGTAGCAGAATGTAGGGCGTTGATTGTATTTTCCGCCTAAAGGCTAATCCGTATCCCAAGGTCGCTATGGCATATACGACGATGGTTATTAATTTGGGAATTCCTGCTCTTAAAAGAATAATATGAATCCGAAAAATTTCATTAACGAGAAAACCTCCGGTTATGATTGCCGAATACAGGATAAATGAATTTCGGGTTTGTTGTGGTTGAATCGTTCTCAGCAATCCAAAACTAAAAGTGCAAACAATGGGCGGTACCGCACATAATAATTGAAAGGTATGGGTTAACAAACCCGTATTTGGATCGGCTGGGGCAAGCGGCGGCTCGAATAGTATTCCTGCTGGAGAACCCAAGAACTGAGTATAGACAATCAAAGCAATCACTGCTAAGAAAGATAAAGTATTGACCCAAAAAACAGCTCGATAACTTGCCATAATTTAACCAGAAACGCTATCTCTCAGTAGAGATACACGATTCGCGCCAGCAGTTACGAATTATGGCTGTCAGAATCAGCTAATAGTTCGCCACAAGCAGTTTTCTATTTTTAAATCCGCGAATTAAATAAGAAAAAGTTGCCGCGATCGCTACTGTTGTCTTGTCCCAATACATCGCTTTCACGGCTTACTCTCTAAAATTCTGATGCGATAATTTTTCTGCCGTCTGATTACCAATTCCACATGATAGGGCTATCGTCTAGAGGATCGGTGACAATCCGCCCAATTGCGTCAATTTCCTGTAATTCATCAACCGATAGTTGAATATCACCCGCTTTGGCGTTGTCCACAACTTGTTGGGTATTTCTCGCACCAGCGATCGCATTCGCTTGCGGTTGGGCAATTAACCACGCCAATGCTAGTTGAGCAAGGCTACACTGATGGCGTTCGGCAATCGGACGCAGTTTGTCTAAAGCTTGCTGGGCGCGTTTGTAGTTTTCCCTTTGAAAGAGCTTATTTTTCGCACGATTATCCGCTGGATCGAATTGATGATCGGAACCGAATTTTCCAGTTAACAATCCTTGAGCGAGGGGCGAATAAGCAAGAATTGAAATCTTGTTTTCAACGCAGTAAGGCATGGCATCCTTTTCCACCCAACGCCAAAATAGGGAATAAGGCGGTTGCAAACTATCAATGCGTCCATACTGAGCGGCTTCTTCCAATTGGACGCGGGAGAAATTAGAAACACCAATTGCCCGAATTTTACCTTGTTCCTTCAGATGGTTGAGGGCGCTCATGGTTTCTTCAATGGGGACTATTTCGCTCTTGAACACCCCAGAAGGCCAGTGAATTTGGTATAGGTCGATATAGTCGGTTTTCAGGTTTTTGAGAGAGCGATCGCATGCTTCAATGACTTGGTCGTACTTGAGATGATTGGCAAACACCTTAGTTGCATAAACCACTTGGTCGCGCACCTCTGAGAGCGCTTGGGCGACAATCTGCTCAGAGTGGCCCTCACCGTAGACTTCAGCGGTATCAACGGTGGTGATACCGGCATCAAATGCCCCTTGGATTGCTTTGATCGTGTCCGTGTCTTCAATTCCCACCCACATCTTCTTGCCAGCTTGCCATGTACCCATGACAATTGGAGAAATTTGAATGTCGGAAGTGCCTAACTGTCGTCTTTCCATGCGTAAATCCTGGTTTATTGGCTTCTGTCTTCATATTAGGAAACACTTGGGGGAAGGGGACGCGATCGCTTTGTTGATTTTCAACCTCAAATCAGCCTCAAAGTAACGGTGTTAACTGACCGATGGAGAGGGTGTCGCTAGCCTGGAATAAGAACTCTACGCGATACTTATGCAATCCACCACGACCACTACAACCACAACCCACGCCCTCAAAGAATGGGCAGTTGCGGTGAATGCCTTAGAACAAGGCAAAACGATTATGTTGCTACGCAAAGGCGGCATCCGCGAGGAAAACAACCGCTTCACCGTTGCCGAAACAGAAGTTTTGCTCTACCCAACTTATGAACATCAACAGCCCGATTTGCTGAAAGCCGAATATTCCAATCTAGTGCAACCCGTCGCCTCCGGTTGGCATCCAGAAACCATCCGAATCGGTGCGTGGGCTGAAATTACTGATATTTTGCCCGTGAGTGAAGAATCAGCAGTGAGAGGGCTGCTACCTTACCATATTTGGAACGAGCAATTTGTAAGCGATCGCCTCAAATGGAAGCCGCGTCAGCCGATTTATGTGCTGCTACTACGTACTTACAAACTCCCCGAAGCACAGATTATCGCTTACCGCCCGGAATATGGAGGTTGCAAGTCGTGGATCGATCTTGCAAGCGCGATCGCCATTGAGGACGCAAAACCTGTTTTAGATGATGCAGAATATGCCCAGCAAGTAACAACGATTCGACAAATTGCGAATTTAGGACTGATGCACTGAAAGCTTGCAAGTCCCGTTTTGCTCCCACTTTCTCCCTTAAAAAGGGAGAGAGGGGGATTTAGGGGAATCTCTACGTAAGTCCGATAATTGCTAATTGACGCCATGTGCGACTATTCTTAACCTTTCCCTAGCGCCCCAATGAATTGCCCAATGAATTGGGGGAGAAATACAAAAAGTTGCACACCGCATGAATAGGTACTTGGTATCCCATTACCCATCCCCACACTTCTCATTCCCAGACGTGGGGTGTGTCAGCGGTAACTCTAGAGTAAACGTTGTTTCATCAGAAGCACTCCTGACTCGAAGAATGCCGCCTAAATGTTGGGTGAGTTTCTGCACCAGCGCTAATCCTAAACCAGTTCCGCCTTGCTTCCAGCGATCGGTACGGGGAATACGATAGAACTTGTCAAAAATGCGGGGTAGCTCCTCTGGCGGAATCTCTACACCAAAATTGCTCACCTTAATTTGCATCATTGCCGAAGTGGCACGGGCTGTTACTTTAATGCGTTCTCCCGGTGGAGTATATTTGCACGCATTATTCAGCAATTCTGCCAAAATCCGCTCTAGACTGGCTAATTCTGAGACTAGGATAGGCAAATCAGAGGGAATATCCACCTGTAAGATTTGTTCGCGTTCCTGGATGCGAGAGCGAAATGACTCAACAATATTTGGCAACCACTCTGGTAAGTCAATTGCCGTGGCAAGAAAACTGGGATAAGACGCAGCGGCTAGCCGTTGCAAGTCTAGAAGGTCATTGATTAGCTCAGTTTCTCGATTGCACTCTGCTTGTAATATTTGTAGATAGCGCTGAGTGCGCTCGCCTGGTGGAGAAACTTTGAGCATTTGGATCGCCATTTTCATATTGGCGATAGGAGTCCGCAATTCGTGGGAAACAGTGCTGAGGAAGTCATCTTTGAGTTGATTGAGTTTCTCCAGTTCCTGGACTTGGGCAAGGGATGCTTGATAAAGTCGGGCTTGACGAATCGCGATCGCGCATTGAGTGGCTACCTGCTTGACTAGCCGGATCTCTAGTTTTTTGAAGATATAGTCTGGACGATGGAATAACCACAAATCTCCCAAAACCCCTTGATCGTCGAACATCGGACAAGCTAACATCGCCGCCTGACCGTGGATCGAGTTGGCAGCGAAGGAGCACAATTGAAAATGTTTCCCTTGCCGGAGGGGTTGGTAAATCTCTGGGAAAGCAGTCATTTGCAATATGCGACCCTTCGAGGAAGGCATTGAGGAGACATACTCGTAGCAAATGGTGGCAGTTTCTTGTTCCAGGTTGTAAAGCGAAGCATGGCAGCTGCTCATATTGAGAGATAATCCTAACTCTCGAACCGCTGCCTGTAAAATTTGGCTTTCGTCCAAACTATCGCGGACTTTGTCGGTGATGCGTTTCAGTACCGCATCAAAACCGAGTGCTTTTTGCAGTTGGGTGGTTCGTTGTTGCACTTGGCGTTCCAGATTGGAGTTCATCTGTTGCACCTGCTTAAAGAGTGCCGATTGCTCAATGGCGATCGCTAACTGATTTGCCAATGAAGTGAGCAAGTCAATTTCCAATTGCTGCCACTGTCGGGGTTCTGAACACTCATGGGCACATAGCACCCCCCACAGTACGGGCGCAGGGGAAGTAGTGCAAAACACCGCATTCACTCCCGTATTTTCCGCGACGGTGAAGATTTCGTCCCTGCCTCTTTGCAAAATCGGGACGATCAAACTCGCCCTGACTTGAATCTCAGCCAGGATGTCAAAATGATATCGATCTAAATCTGCGGTATAGATATCTTCTATCGCGATGATTTGCCCTTGTTGATGGCGCTGGACATAACCTTCTCCCAGCGGCTTTGAAATGGCGGTTCCCTGGAGAGACATCCAACCAGAACCAACCGATTCCATCATCACAACTCCACTCCAGTCTGGCTCGAAACGGCAAACGATTACCCGGTCGGCCTTGAGTAATTCTCGGACTTCAGTAACGGTCGTCTTGAGAATCTCGTCTAAGTCTAGAGATTGGCGTATGCGTTGAGCGATCGCTGCCACCAATCGCTGTCGTTCAGTCTGCTGCGTTAACGCAAATTGTGCAAGCTTCTGTTTGGTGATATCGAGGGTAGTGCCAATCATCCGTACCGCTGTGCCAGTTTCATTGCACAGCAACTGACTTTTTGTCATCATCCAACGAATGCTACCATCAGGCCAAACAATGCGAAATTCCTGTTCGTAGCCCTGATTTTCTTCCAAGGCACGAATCGCTGCTTGGTGTACAAATTTGCGATCTTCTAGATGAATGTATCTGAGAAAGGCGTCATAGGTTTTTTCAAAGCTACCCGGAGCTAGACCAAATAACTTTTCATTGTTGTCAGTCCAGGTCATTTGATTCGTGAGTATGTTCCAGTCCCAAATGCCCATTTGTGCAGCTTCTAGAGCTAGTCTCAATCGCTCCTCACTTTGTCGCAGTGCCTCTTCTGCTTGCTTGCGTTTCGTGATATCAAATCGAATTGCTAAATACTGGAAGGGTTTTCCTTGGTCGTTTATAAATGGCACAATGGTGGTATCGACCCAGTAACAAGTGCCATCTTTGGCTCTATTTTTAATTTCTCCCTGCCAAATTTTTCCCTCGGAAATAGTTGCCCAAAGATTTTTAAAAAACTCTTTTGAATGAAATCCAGAATTAATCAATCGATGAGTTTTTCCAATCAATTCTTCCCTAGAATATTTGGAGATTTGACAGAATTTATCATTGACATAATTAATCGTTCCTTTATCGTCAGTTGCCACTGCGATCGCTGCTTGATCTAAAGCAAACTTAATATCTGATAGTTCCTTCAGCGATTGTGCTAATGACGATTCAGCTTGCTTGCGTTCATTAATGTTTTCGATAAACGAAATAAAATACTTCGGCTCACCCGTTGCTTCTCGTACCAGCGATACAGTCAAATTAATCCAGACGTGAGAACCATCTTTGCGGATGTAGCGCTTCTCTATGGAATAGGTTTGAATCTCTGATGCCAACATTTGGCGGACGTTTTCCAGATCCGCACTCAAATCATCGGGGTGAGTAATATCCTGAAAAGTGCGCTGTCGCAGTTCCTCTGGCGTGTACCCCACGATATCGCAGAGTTTTTGATTAACCAGTAACCACTGTCCGTCGAGGCTGATGTGAGCGATGCCGACAGCAGCTTGGTTGAATGTCGCTTGGAATAACGAATCGCTTTCTCTATCTGCCTCTTGCGCTTGCCTACGGTTACTTATATCGGTAAATATGCCGATAAAACCCTGAAATTGACCGTTTTCGCTAAAGATTAGATGGGTTCTAGCAGCTACCCACAGCTCTCGATTGTTTTTGCAACGCCAACGCCACTCGTGCTGTTCTTGGCTTCCCTGCTGCAATCGTTGGTAATACGACTTTACTTCAGAAACGTCTTCCTCAAACAGGAAATCGAATGCAGAACGACTCAGAATTTCCTCAACCGGATAACCGAGCATTTCGGCAGTTCGTTGGTTAACGTAGGTTGTTTTTCCCTCAGTGTTGATTATCCAAATGCCTTCACCCGTAGTATCCAGAAGGCGGCGATACATCTGTTCGTTTTGGCGCAGCGTTGCCTCTGTTTGTTGGCACTCATTGATTTCACGATGCAATTGTTTGTTGGCTTGCGCCAGTTCCGCAGTCCGGTCTCTGACGCGCTTTTCTAACTCTTCATGAGCTTCGTGCAACGCCGCCTCTGTTTGCTGGCACTGGGTTAAAGCAGCTTGCAATGCTTCTTTCGCTTTGAGAAGCTTTGGAGTTTGTACTTTAAGCCGTCTTTCAAACTCTCTAGACATTCTGCGCTTTAATCTGCTCATCATCATTAGCCGCATTGCAAAGTACAGTGCTACGATTCGCTTCTTCTAGCTTCTTCAGCACGAATGCGATCGCTCACAAGTTTTCTGGACTGTAGAAGACCTTGAAGAAGCTACGCTCACCATTTTCCCGCTTCTTTCCGCTTCAAGATAGCTGATGCCGTATCTGCCGACCTAGGCTGTGCGATCGCGATCTTCTTTAGACCTGCTTCAGTCGGTAATTTCCTCCCATTCCATAGGCGGGGTTTTGTACCTAAACTCATTAGATACTGTAGAGCTTCAGTAGGGTTGCCCATTCTCGCTTTGGCAAGTTCTGCAATCATCTACGCGATTTTTTCATGAGTTCATATCAATGGTAACTCATCCGATTTGATGAGACTCAACTACGCTACCTAAATCATGTTTCCCCAAAAAAAGCGACTGGCAACACCCTTTAACCAAAAGTAATTATAACGATAGGTTAAAGGTATTAGGCGAGTGGCGTGGAGAGTGGGTCTCAATCGGTTCGGGATCAAAGCGATCGCTTTGATGTTGAGTTGAGAATGAATACGACTAAACAACTTATTCCCCAATTGCCGCTATATACAACTAAACTGAGTTGCCAATCCTTTACTAGCTATTTTGCATATTCTGTCAATAAAAAATGATAAGTTTTATGATCGCGATCTAGAAAGATTGATTGGGGCAAAAATTTTGTGAGTGCTTTAGAGGTATGTTATTCTAAACCATCAACAAATCCAAGTTTCCTTGGAGTAGCAGTTCATCCTAAGAGCTTTTCAGGAACTCATTAAGCCGATTGACCTTGAGCCGTCTTAGCAACTCTTGGTTAAGCTGTATAGACAGCTATTGTAAAGGAAAGCTTACTGCAAGCATTTACTCCAAGAAAATCTGCTCAAGGGTTCACCCCTTTGTTTTGAGAAAGGAGTTTTCTGATGCCTAAGCAAATGTCCTGGTTGCCGAAGTCTGCGACGGATGATGAGAAGATTTTGTATTTGCAAAACCAACCGAATGAACCCTGGCGACCTTACACAGCCTTTCCACAATACGCTGTACCCGACTACCGCGAACCAGGAATTTCTAAGGGGTGGGCAACTTACCAAAAGCTAATCCGGACAGGCTGGACGTTGGTTCCTAGTGCAAAGGCACAGGAATTTTCTTTTATAAATTCCGAGCAAAGCGATAAAAGCTAACCAGTAGACAAAGCAAATGCTACGTGTACAAATGTCTCCTAAAAATCAGCCTCTAGAGACTTTTTGCACGACAGGGTTGATTGATATCTAGGACGCTTTCTTAGCCCTCAATTGCTCAGGGATTTAGGGCTAAAAAAGAGTTGCAGATGGCGTTAATTTCTTAATTGCTTTAATTGTTTGCGGAGTAGAGCGATTTCGGTAGTGTTACCGCTTTCTTCCCCCATTTTGAATAACTGAAATTTCTTTTGAGCCAACTCAGCTGCGGTTTGGATGAAAGCGCGTTTTTGTTTGGGTGCTACGCGCAACCGCGCTAAGGTATTGGAACGCCTGTTACACAGTGCTTCGTAGTCAGCGGCTGAAATTACAGTTGGTACTTCGTCGCTAAGATAAGTTTTGAGCATTTCGCGATCGCGATCGGCGGCGACAAATCCTAAAACAACCATTAAGGCTGCCAGAAACCCGTAATTCCACAGAGCGATCGCTACGGTCGCACCACCGCTGGCTTTTGCTAAAATTAGTGCGCCATTGTGGATTAAATGGGCACTCATTGCCGCAATCAACCCGCCAGAGATTAGCAGTATTTTCGCAAGCAGGTTATGTCGATGCCGTGCCAAACCAAAACCTATTCCGGTGAGGGCTGTCCAAAAGCCGTGCATGAAGCCTAAGACGATGACACGCAGAAGCAGTAGCTGTCCCCATTCTTCCCACGTCTTTGTACCCAGCAAGTAGAGGATATTTTCTACATAGGCAAATCCGAAACCCGCCATCGCCCCGTAGACGATACCATCTACCCACCCATCAAATTCTCTGCGATACCACAGGTAAATAATTGCTACAGCAGCGCCTTTGAGGATTTCTTCGGTGACTGGCGCATTGACAGCAGTGGTGATGAATTGACCCCCAAGACTTTCCGCACCAAATATCAGTTGTATAGGTACGTTTAAAATTAATTGCAAAATGATGCCACCAATCACTGCTGGCAGCGCCCCCCACAAAAATGCTGCAATCAGGTATCGTGTCGGTTCTTTTTCAAACCGATCGATGCTAATCACGATGCGGATGTAAATAAATGTAGGAATCGCTATTAGAATGGCTGTGATTAAGAATCTATCCATAGAGAGAGCTTTAATTTATTCGTTTATAACTTATTCCTCAGTCACTTGTCTGGTGCTGTTACCCAAAAGTAATCCGCGATCGCTGGATCGGTTTTTGCGGGATCTTCTTCAGTAGGATTGAGTAGAATCGAGCGCTGGATTATTTGATTGCCCAAGCGTCGAGCAACACGGCTGGGAATTCCGTAGCCGTAGACAAGATGAGCTTGCCCAACTAGCACAACGACTTGATAATCTGGATGGGTTTTTAGAAACTGCGCGATCGCATCTGCCATTGTTTCATCCCACAGCACTTGAGCGATGAAAAATCGCTCAAAGTTAGCACTGGAACCATGCCCCGCTACTTGATGTTGTTGAAAAGCCTGTTGTACCATTTGGCGATATTCGGTATTATCGGTACGAATTTCAGCCTCTGCTGGAATATAGCGCCGTTCCGCTGGTTTTAGGCTTTCTAATCCTTGTCGGGCAACTTTGCGGGTGACTTCGCTCGGAGTATTTAAGGCTAAGACAGGCAGTTTCTTTTCCTTAGCGAAACCCAGAATTGGGGCATAATATTCCCAAGAAAAACCCCAGCGTTTTTCATATTCGCTTTGTTCGATTAACTGAGTTTCGGTTATCTTCCCCGCCAGATAGCGATCGAGTACGCCTTGATAGGGACGCTGGAACATTTCCATCGCGATCGCTACTTTCTGATTCCGCCGATAGAGTTCCTGAATAATCTCCAGTTGAGCTTGGTGATCTTCAGGGCTATCGTGGGTTTCCCCTAAATAAATGACGTTTACCTTTGCGAGTTGTTGGAAAACTTCGGGTGCAGTATAGCTTTGCTGCGTTTGAGGGCTGGAGATTGTTTGGGAATAAGCAGGCAAGGCACAGAGGAGGAAAATAAACAGCGACCAAGCGCAGAATTGGGTGAATGAGTATTTTTTCATAAAGATATTGTGGCAGGAGAGCGTCCTTATCAGCGTCACTGCTGTTTACTTATTTGCAGCTACATGAAAAACCCGTTCTCTTGGGGAAAACGGGTTTCTTGACGTTCAGTTGTTGCAACGATTGAGTTAAACCCCTTCAACTTCCGCCACCATCAACAGCGTCTTCAGTACAGAATCCGGGTTTAAACTGATCGAATCAATCCCCAACTCTACCAAGAATCGAGCAAATTCCGGGTAATCGCTGGGCGCTTGACCGCAGATACCGATTTTGCGATTAGTTTTCTTAGCGGCAGCGATCGCCATCTTCACCATCCGCTTCACTGCTTCGTTGCGTTCGTCAAAAATATGCGCCACTAACGCAGAATCCCGATCTAAACCTAACGTTAGCTGCGTTAAGTCGTTAGAACCGATGGAGAAACCATCAAAAACCTCGGCAAATTCTTCAGCCATGATGACGTTACTGGGCAACTCGCACATCACGTAAACTTGCAAACCGTTTTTGCCTTGTTCCAAGCCATGCTTCGCCATCTCTGCTAACACCTTGCGCCCTTCTTCGGGAGTGCGACAGAAAGGAATCATCGGGATAACATTGGTTAAACCCATTTCATCTCTTACCCGCTTCAAGGCTTGACACTCTAAGGCGAAAGCATCGCGATAGTTTTCATCGTAGTAACGAGACGCCCCTCGCCAGCTAAGCATCGGGTTTTCTTCTTTGGGTTCAAATTGCCTGCCGCCCAAAAGATTGGCGTATTCATTACTCTTGAAATCGCTCATCCGCACGACCACCGGATTAGGATAAAAAGCGGCGGCAATCCTTGCGGCTCCTTGAGCTAACTTATCCACAAAATATTGAGGTTTGTGTTCATAAGCTACCGTCATTTCCGCGATTTTTTCTTTAGCTTCTACATCCTCTAATTTGTCGTAATAAATCAAAGCTAAAGGATGGGCTTTGATATGATTAGCAATGATGAACTCCAGTCTAGCTAATCCTACGCCATCATTAGGAATTGCTGAGAGACTAAATGCCTCTTCAGGATTTCCTACATTCATCATAATTTTAGTGCGAGTGCGGGGTAGGTTCTCCAGCGGAATTTCTTGAACTTCGTAGGGCAATAATCCCGAATAAACCCGTCCTTCTTCTCCTTCAGAACAAGAAACCGTAATTTCTTGACCTGTTTTTAAAATTTCCGTGCCATTTCCGCAGCCCACAATGGCTGGAATTCCCATTTCTCTGGCAATAATCGCCGCGTGACAGGTACGCCCTCCTTTATTTGTAATAATCGCGCTAGCTTTTTTCATAATTGGTTCCCAATCGGGGTCAGTTTTATCAGTGACTAAAACTTCCCCGGCTTGGAACAACTCAATTTTGTTCGCATCGAGAATTACCCTGGCTTTGCCCTGACCGATCGCTTCTCCAACGCTACGCCCTGTTAGTAAAGGCACCTGTTGTGCCCCTACCAGATGATAGCTACGCAGGACTGTTTTACTCTTTTGAGATTGCACCGTTTCCGGACGAGCTTGGACGATGAAAAGCTCATTAGTAACGCCATCTTTTGCCCACTCAATATCCATCGGCATATCTTTACCGTGGACATCGCTGTAATGATTTTCAATCAAGCAAGCCCACTCAGCGAGTTGCAAAATTTCGTCATCGTTGAGGGCGAATTTCCGTTGATCGCTTAAGGGCACTCGCTCATTCTTAGTGATTTTACAGCCCCCCTGATCGCACACTAATTTGAATTCTTTGCTGCCCAGCCGTTTGTCAATAATTGGGCGAAATCCATCTTTTAAGGTGGGCTTGAAAACCAGATATTCATCAGGGTTGACTGCCCCTTGAACGACATTTTCCCCTAACCCGTAGGCGGCTGTAATTAAGGCAGCATTTTTAAAGCCGGTTTCGGTATCAATCGAGAACATGACACCTGAGGAGGCTAAATCCGAACGCACCATTTTTTGCACGCCGACGGAAAGCGCCACATCAAAATGGTCGAAGTTTTTGATGTGGCGGTAAGAAATTGCACGGTCGGTAAATAGGGAGGCAAAGCATCGATGACAAGCTGCCAAAACTCCTGGAGCGGTTTGAACGTTTAGGAAGGTTTCTTGTTGACCGGCAAAACTAGCATCGGGCAAATCTTCAGCGGTGGCAGAGGAGCGAACAGCTACATCCATGTCAGCGCCATAAAGCTTGCACATCTGTTGGTAAGCTGCGGTAATTGCTGTCCGTAGTTCCTCAGGGAAAGGCGTATGCATTAACAATGCTCGTGCTTTTTTCCCCCGTTCTCGCAGGTTGTCGAGGTCTTCAACATCCAAGTCAGCAAAGAGCGATCGCAGCTTGTCTTCTAATCCCGCTGACTGAATGAAATAGCGGTAGGCATACGCCGTTGTCGCAAACCCGTTGGGAACATTGACTCCCTGGCGGGTTAGCTGCTGAATCATTTCTCCTAAGGAAGCATTTTTCCCGCCTACCAACGGGACATCGATAATCCCAACTTCATCGAACCAGAGAATTAGCGATCGCTCTTTGGATAAGTGCAATGACCTTTCTGCCGCTGCTGTAACCATAGCTTTTTCTCCTTTTGTAGCTTTAGTCTAGCGATGGCGCGGCTAAGAATGGGTAAATTAGATCACTTCTTCATTAATTTTGTAATTTCTTTGGGATCACTGCGAAATCAGCCGGTTTTGGTTATAATTTCCAGAGATTAAAGCTGCCAATTGGCAAAGATGGGAACTTTAAGTTTCCAGAATAAAGCTCAAAGAATTCAGGGTAAATACTTAGGGATCGAGGATAAAGGTAAATAGAGCTTGTATACTTCACGCTTTTCCTTTCAGGTCTTTTGCCCTTTTATTAACCTATTCTCCATTTCTAGCTAAGTCCTTTTAGGCTGGGAATTGCTCTCTTGATTCCTTACGAAGGTAAAAAGCAAGACGATAAAAGGCTCTATATCTTCTTGCATGCACAAGGAAATAGTAGACCCAATGAAAAAGTTCCCCCATCTCTGTGAAGTTTAGGGGGCAAGGGAGAAGCTATTGTAGAGCAATAAAAAAGGGTCGGAAATCAGCTTGTGATAGGAAATTAGGAAGTCCCCAGTTCCCTATCACCCAAGTACCACGTTTCTAATCTCCAGGCACTGGTATCAAACTTTATATCCGAACCGCCTTACTTTCCATTAGACGATTGCTTGATTGAACAGCGATCGAACCATTCCTGGTATGTTGCCTGATGTTCTGCATCTTCGAGAATGATTTCTACTCGGACTTTAGCGCACCCATGACGACGCTGATGAGCGATCGCATCTAAAATTCGACTGGCTGTTCTCGG
This sequence comes from Coleofasciculus sp. FACHB-1120, assembly GCF_014698845.1. Classification (NCBI taxonomy): domain Bacteria; kingdom Bacillati; phylum Cyanobacteriota; class Cyanophyceae; order Coleofasciculales; family Coleofasciculaceae; genus Coleofasciculus; species Coleofasciculus sp. FACHB-1120. The sequence continues at coordinate 151,023 of NZ_JACJTV010000008.1, forward strand.
TGAATCAAATTCACCTGTGACTGTCAGCTGAGAGTCACTTGTAGATTTAGCGTTGAAATTAGCTGCTTCAATCAGCTCAAGATTAGGAATTTCTCCTTGTCCTAAATCAATTTCTGCAAGTTGTTTGTGTTCCGGGCTGACTTGTTCAACAATTAAAATCTCTCGGCGGACTGGCACTTCTACCATGCGCGTTTCGATTTCTTTGCGAACAATCACTTCGCCGACTTTATGTTTGTTGTTGTCAACGATTAGTCGCTCTTCTAGCAACCGAAAGATTTCTTCCTCGACAACTTCTGCCTCTGTACTAAAATTATTATAAGCATCTGCTGGCATACTATCTCGCTCCAGTTCTTCTGGGTGATTATTTAATTCATCAGCCGTTGGTATGGCAGAGGCAGTCGAGGCATCTGTTACTCCCCATGCAGTTGTACTTGAGGTAGGTGCAGTTTCTAAAAGCTCCCCACCCGTCGTTTGTTCGGATGGTACATATTCAGGCAAATACTGGGTTTCCTCTTTACTAAGAGCCACAAAAAGCGTTTTTCTCGACGAGTCAACTTGCTGAATATGCTTGCTTTTGATGAGAAATAGAGGAGAGTTTTGATACAAACCCTCTTGAGATATAACTAAGTTTAGCTGACGCTCTGAATCAAGATTTACATCTTTCACTTTTCCTAACAGCAAGTTGTTCCGATCCTGGACTGCAAAATCCCTGAGTTTACTTTGCAATTTATTTAGCAAGACATTGATCCGCATATCATTGCGCCTTGCTCCTTGCCCTTGTCCCAACGTTTGATCGTTCATTTCAAAACTTCCTAAATGATCTTGAATTAAAAATCAGTTTCTTCCCTTCCATTTATGAACGGGTGTTTATCAAAAATAAAAAGTAAGTCCTTGTCCCCGAGGGAATTTTAGATTTCGGAGATTCGGGATTGGGCATGGGGAAAGGGAATCTCCGTCGGGAACACCTGCGTTTTGCCAGCACAGCAGTAAATCTTCGGTTGAAGTGAGCGACTCAGCATTTTCCCACCGAACAGACAAAATGCTGAGACGATTACAAATCAACTTACAAAATACAAAGATGATATGACTCCTTCTCCATCAGTCTTTCAAAATTTGCAGCCCTTTTTCTAAAATCAAAGGTAAGCTAGCAAAAATTGAATAATAAACACCCATTATCCTTAAACGTTTTCAGTAGGTGAGATTAATTACTTTTAGGATGTGCTAGCTTTCTCGATCGCCCATACAGATATTGGGTTTTATCGTGTTTTCTCAAGCTATGAACATCTTCAATTGAATCTCATTCACCCACTTATTGAAAATTAGTTCGTTGTATAATTTGCATCCATCCAACAACGAGGTAGGCTTTCTCCAGAAGGGAAAATCAATTCTTTCTTCTCAAAAGAAGCTTTCTCTTGTTCTTCCTGCCCTGCTTGATCTTTTCCGGAAACAGCATCCTGATTAGGATTGAACAACTCCTCAACATTAAGGATTTCTATCAAATCGCCGGTTTGTTTGTTTTTGAGAAACATGAAGACTTTCTAAATAGGTTATCAAGTGCGAGGTAGTGGCCTTGAAAATGCAAAGCTACTTCTAAAGGCGCAGGCAGAGCGAATAAATTGCCCTGCCCGCACGGTTTTTATTCGCTCAAATCAACTGATTTAACCGCTCGTTGGAGGGCTTATTAGATCCGATCGGAAGGTAAGTTAGTAGGACGGTTGATTGTAGCTTGACCATCTGTATTCACATCTAACTCTTCACGACGAATCGTTTCTTCTGCGTTAACCGTTTCGTGGTCTACTACTTTCTTAACTCGGACTTCTTCCCGCACAAAAGCTTCTTTGTGGATGTCAGGAGTTTCTTCGTAGATTTCCATGCGGGCAACTTCCCCTTCGTGGAAATCAGCTTGACCAGGAGCAACAGGTGTTCCCGCATCTGCTGGAGTGACTCGTTCAATCACCACTCGCTCTTTTTCAACTGGCACTGAAACTCGTGCAGTTTCAGTTTCAATATGCTTACCAACTGCTACTTCCCCGGTTTTAACGCGAGTTTTGTTAGCAATCAGTCGCTCTTGATACAGTCTGAGAGTTTGATGATCGCGATCGTTGAGTCCGTACAAAGCTGGCTCTTGCTGATAGTTGTAGGTATCGCGATTGTAAGTGTCGTAGCTAGGCGTACCTGCTGCGTAAGAGGTATCAACAGGTGTTGCAGTGGTAGAGGTAGCAGAAACTCCTGTAGAAGGAGCGCGATAAACGCCTCTTACCCGTTCTTCGTAATCGTAATCAGTGGCTGTCGCTTCATTAAATTCTGGTAAAGCTTCTGCTTGCTCTCTGGTCATCCCAATGGCATAAACCCGATCGGTGTCGTAATCAATTCGAGAACGACCAATTGGCAGTAGAACTTTTTTGCCAAAAATCCAAAATCCTAGGTCAACAACTAAATACCGGAAGTGACCTTCCTCGTCAACCAGAATTTCGCTAACCGTTCCAATTTTATCGTCGGTGCTACTTTCTGAATAGACCCCCATTCCATGAAGGTCATCTCCTTCAAAAGTCTCGCTGTAGTTTGGATCAAATTCTGTGAGTTTTAAAAGAGGCATGATTCGATTCTCTCAAAAGTATTCTATATTCGCCATCTTATAAATTTCTTTGTTGGTCTTCATCTCCCTAGCGACTGAATTAACTCACCTTAAGTAAGTTATACAAACATTCAATCGAAGGGTTGAAAATTTAAACTTGGGTGATTGAGAATGTAGCTTAGTGATTGAGCTTGAGTTTTTAAGCAGTAACTGATAGCAAGAAATATTAAGAAATTTTAATTAAGAGAAAGCTAAGAATAGCAAATAGGTATTTCTAAAGGGGGAAAGTTCTTGAAGTTTTAAACAGAAAATATTTAATACTATCTAATAAGTTCAAAAAATAATCTGCCTAACGGTAGAAAATGAGGATGTATAATCAGTCGTGGTTCAAGCAGGTGCAAAAGCACCGTGCGATCGCAGTCATTCGCGCACCGCAGATGGAGCTGGGTCGCCAAATGGCTCATGCGGTTGCGTCTGGGGGAATGCAGTTGATTGAAATTACCTGGAATAGCGACAACCCAGCAGAATTGATTGCTGATTTGCGTGCAGAATTACCCGCGTGTACGATTGGCACGGGTACTGTATTAAATCGGGCACAGCTTAAAGACGCGATCGCTGCCGGTGCCCAATTCGTCTTTACTCCCCACGTTGACCCAATCTTGATTCAGACAGCAACGGATAGCGGCGTGCCGATGGTTCCGGGGGCGCTGTCTCCAACGGAAATTGTCACGGCGTGGCAAGCAGGTGCCAGTTGTGTCAAAGTCTTCCCCGTCCAAGCGGTAGGCGGTGCTAGCTACATCAAAAGTCTGCAAGGGCCATTAGGACATATTCCCTTAATTCCGACTGGGGGGGTGACGGTAGAAAATGCTAAAGCCTTTCTAGCGGCTGGAGCGATCGCGGTCGGGCTTTCTGGCAGTTTATTTCCCCAAAACTGGGAAGCCATTGCGTCGTCCTCTGGATGCGATGCGATCGCAAAACGCGCTCAAACTCTGATGCAATTGGTGAATGACTCCACCAGCTGAGTTACGATTGAGCTAATAAAAGACCGACATGAGTTGCTCCTAGCAGCTACTCAGAGCTTTTTGCTGAATTCTCCTAACCGATCCACCGAGTGAGATGATTTGCCATGAAAAGCATCATTTCTGCTACTTTGCTGCGTCGCCCAGTTGCATTATTTGCTGGGGCGATGGTGGCGCTTACGGCTTTGGATGCTGCGATCGCACCTGCGATTGCTCAAACAAAGCAGCCAATTGTGGCTGCAAAAATGCAGGAGTTGCAACAATCTGAGCAACGCTGGATTCAGATTGACCTGTCCAAGCAACGACTGGTTGCCTGGGAAGGTGGAAAACCCGTCTATGCAGTGGTTGTTTCCACCGGCAAACGTTCAACTCCGACTCGCACGGGCACGTTTGCGATTAAGTCGAAACATCGGTCTGCCAGGATGCGCGGAGCTGATTATGATGTTCCGAATGTTCCTTACACGATGTATTACCACGGTGGTTATGCCATCCACGGTGCTTATTGGCATCGCCGCTTTGGGACTCCCGTTAGCCACGGTTGCATCAATGTAGCGGTTAATCATTCTAAATGGCTATTTAACTGGGCTGCGGTGGGGACGCCCGTCGTTGTCCATAAATAAATAAGAAGCAAAGGAAATAAAAATAAATAGTTTCTTTGGCTCTAGAACCCCCTTTTATGGAAAAATCTGGAATGGGTTCCCAAAATCTATCTAAAGATAGTTTTAGGTAAATATCAGATAGGGAAACCTAACCTTAGCTACTTTCCTAAACCCGAAAGTGAGGTGTGTCATTAAAAGCCAAATTTGCTTTGCTTGGTTACGTCGTTCTGGAACCTTCTGGGCGAGTATCGCCCTGATCTTTGCGACTGTGTTTTCTTGGTCAACGCCCGCTCTATCAGCATCAAAGTCAGTCAGGGCAAGGGAGACAGCCGAACAGCCATCGACGAGAAGATCCGTGCGATCGCGCAGAGCCTTGAGGAAGCGCATCCGAGTTCGGAGAACAGCCTCCAGCAACAGAGTTCGCCGTAGCAGAATCGCTAGCAACCGTGTTCGCCGTAGAAGAATCGCCAGTAACAGGGTTCGCCGCAGCAGAATCGCCAGCAACAGGGTTCGTCGCACCAGAGTCGCCAGTAAAAGTCTTCGCGCTCGGCGATCGCAACGGCGCTGGATTGAAGTAAACCTTTCAAAGCAACGGTTAATTGCCTGGGAAGGTGGAAGACGGGTTTATTCTGTCCGAATTTCCAGTGGTAAGCGCTCTACCCCCACTCGCGTCGGGACTTTCAGAATTCAATCAAAGCACCGCACGGCTCGGATGCGAGGCAGGGACTACAACGTTCCCAATGTGCCCTACACGATGTACTACTCCGGCGGCTATGCCATTCATGGAGCATACTGGCATAACCGCTTTGGTACCCCAGTCAGCCACGGCTGTGTCAATTTGCCAGTCGCTCAAGCTCGCAAGTTGTACAGCTTCGCCTCACATGGCACAAAGGTGGTTGTACGTCGGTAAGGGGTAACGGCTAATATCAAATGCGTCATCAAAGAACCCCACCCCCCGCCCCTCCCCGCAAGCAGGGAGGGGAGCCGGAGCCGGAGTGGGAGCGGGAGCCAAGGCGATCGCTCTCTCAATGGTGGGGTTCTTCTTAATTGCGGGTAATCAACCGGATTTGATAAAAGGGAAACCTAGCTCAGCTCAACGACAGGCTGATTGTCTAATAAAGTTTGATTGGTCAGCAGGTCTTCAACAGTGATTCGCAGGAAGCGCTCTCGATCGACGCGAAACAGAAGTTTAATGCGATCGCTTCCTGGATATCCCGGTGGTGTCAAATTGGCAATGGTACGGGCACCCTGGCGGTCGTTGAGGGGTTGTACCGATGTCTGGTCGCTGCCCAAACGACGGGTGATTAAGCGATCACCATCGAAATACACTTCTGTGCCACCCGTTTCAGCGCCTAACTCTCCGATAATTAATTCGATGCTGGGTTGGTTTTCCACCGAAGCACCCAGAACTAATTCCACAGGTTGGCTCATCGGGTAAGCTTGACCTGAGTTAATCAGTTGATGCCAGTTGTGGCGGTTATTCCGGCGATCCCAGTAGCGGATGCCATAGCTGTGGTAGAGAAAATCTTGCAGTTCGACGCCTTGACTCAGTTGCAGGGCACCTTGGGCGATCGCTTCAAAAGGGCGATCGCAACGAATTTTGCTGGAGTCAAAGTATTGCTGCACCCATGTCTGTACAGCGGGGATTTGTACAGTCCCGCCCACTAATAAGACAGCATCAATATCTGACACTTCGATGCCTTGCCGACGCGCTTGCTGCAACACTTGAGTCATCGACTCATCTAAGCGATCAAAAAATTGGTGTTCTGTGAGGATGGCTTCAAAGCGATCGCGATTCAGTTCTAGTTCGTAACTCTCAAAAGTTTCATCATTGAAATAAACCTCATGCGCCTCGGTTTCCACAGATAACTGAATCTTTAACCGTTCTGCCAGCCGTGTCGTCAAAGGTGTCGGATTCAATCCCTGAGTTTTGGCAAAATAATCAACAACCCAGTTATCTAGATCCGAACCGCCTAAATTTTGTCCAGCTTTCGCTAATACCCGCGCAGTTTTTGCCTTCTGTCCTGACTTTTCAGCTAGCTGTTTTTTTCCCCATTTGAGAATAAAACCCAGCGGCTTCTGAGTTTCTGTCATATCCAGCCGCACCAGGGAAAGATCCAGCGTCCCGCCGCCAAAATCTACCACCAGTACCACGCCCCCATCTTTCATTCCATAGCCCAAGGCAGCGGCTGTAGGTTCATCCAACATCCGCACTTGTTCTACCGGAAGAGATTGGCATACCTGCCCCAGCCACTTCCGGTAAGCTTCAAAACTGTCTACTGGCACCGTTAATACCAGAGACTGCCCGACATCGGGGGTCACGGCATGGAGTTTCTCAATCAGCTGGTTGAGGAACCATTGTCCGACTTGCTCAAAAGTAACGAACTGCCCATCTAATTCTGGGAGGAATCCTTGAATATCAGCCCCAATTCCTCGTTTAAAGCTGCGGAAAAAGCGGGCATCGCTAGTGAGATCGAGACCGCGATCGCGTACAGCTTGCCCCACAACTACCGTCGAGAGTGCGGCATCCTCAACATAGAGCAAACTGGGAATCAAGGGGGGATTCTGCCCAGCGATGACCGATAACCCAGGTAGGCTCAAGGTTTCTGGTTGCTGGAGGGCTGGATTCCAGCGAGCGATAACTGTATTGCTAGTTCCAAAATCAATTGCGATCGCCATTCAGCTTCACACCGACAAACCGGCATCACGTCCTCAAGGATTTTATCAACGAATATCCCTGTTTTCCTTCAAACTCAGTTTTCCCGCTTTTCTTGTCTGAATTGAAGGCTGCAAAACCTCTATGCTGTCGAGGTTATAGCTTTTTTAGTAGTTTAATATACATTTTCCTTGCCTTTTGTCGATTTCTCTGGTATTTTGCGAACTCCCTCTTTGGACACATGGCAAGTAAATGAAACATTTTTTAACATGGGAGTGTCAAGGGGAATGTCAGGAGTTATCAAAAGTCCTCAAGCCCTTTAATTGCTAGATGACCATTGAGTTTCTTTAGGAAAAGGGCTGAAAAGATGAATAACCAGCAACCCATAGAAGCTGCTAAGAACTTAGCAAACTTCAAAATCGGTCTATGGTTCTTCGGTATTTCCTTCTGGCTATTTGGGATTACTGATAGAAGTATCGCTTCATTGTCAGATGGATATCTTTCTGTTATCGACATCGCACAACTAGGCACGGCGACGTTTTTCTTTGTAAGTTGGCTGCTTTTAAAACCAACCTCAAGGCAAAAGCAGGTTTGAGACAGGTGGCGGAGAGTTTTCCAGAGGGCATTCAGTGCGAAAGGCAAAAGATGAAGCAGATGATCTGACTAATAGCGATCGCTTCTATACAAGCAGCCAAGCATTATTAGAAGTGCAAAGCTTATAGAAGTGCAAAGCCAAAGATAAATCAATAAAAAAATCTCAATCTTTTGAATTATTATGTCTAGCGATATTCTTCAAAACACTGACTTTAAACTCATAAACAATAATCAATACCTAGAAATCTCTCTGTTTATCACCAACTTCAAGAATGGAATTTGGGTATTTGGAATTCCATCTTGGCTATTCGGACTTACCGATAGAACAGTTGCTTCCTTTGCTGATGGCTATCTATCAGTGATAGAAGTTATACACTTATTTACAGCTTCTTTCTTTTTTCTGAGTTGGCTGTATTTAAGACCAGACCAAGCCTTAGCGAATGATGGTTTAGACACAATCCAAAACTATCAATCCGATGCAAATCCTTATCAGGATGAAGAATATCTATCTACTGTTCAAGCCAGAATGCTTGAATTACAAGATTATCATTTGATAGGGCAGCAATACATTTTACCTTTTCCCTATCTCTGCCAAATCTATCATTTATTAAATTTAAAACATTTGGAAAGTATTCACAACTTTAGCCTGAATAACTTACGGGTTATTAATGTGAGCCATTTCCAGCCTACAGCCATCGGTGGAATGGTAAAATTTCAAACTGTTTTAGATTCTCCACTCAATCCTTTAAGAATTTGGAGACAACCTATCGTTGAAGTGGACTTAACCTTGCATAGTCCCTATACGGTTGAACTCAGCATTCCGGTCTACAATGGCAAAAGGATCGTTGTCATCTTCAATGCCATTCCGCTCAGCGACACCGAACATAAGTTCTTGGTAGACATTTACAGCGACTTGGAGTGGCCCAGACCTTTATTGCAATTTATCTTGCATTTTGCCTCTTGCCTGACACTCTTTGAAGATTTGCCCTACCTACAGAAACTAGCTGAAAGAAATATACAGCGTTTAGTCAGCTTAAATAGGGTTTCAACTCATGAAACAATGTGGCTTTTTCAAAGATTTGTAGACCTTTATGGTTCAAGTATAGAATCTTCGGAACCCAAAGCAATTCAAGCGATTGATGAGTCGCAAGAGGCTACCAGTTTAAGCTAAGACAGTAGAATCTAATGGGTGGTAGGTTTGGCTCCGAGGGTTCAGGCTGCGGAATTTCGACTAAATATCAGTGCTATTCAGGTTCAGTTGAATGGCACTGACTCAAGTTTTAAACTAAAGCCCTGAACCAAAGTTTGGGCTTAAAGCAAAAACCTGTTAAAACGGGTTCAACTTTCCCTCAGTCAGCCTGATTTAGCTTGGCATTGCTTCTAGCTATAGAATTTATTTGCAGGTTCATGGCGGTGGTGCCATTCAGATTAAGTTGCTAGCTTGTTGCACAAAGTATCTAGTAATCGGGATCTATCTGTCTGCAAGTCGAATAAATGTAACCCGAACTGCTCTGACAGTTCCTCAGACACCTTAATCCCCCTGACGCTGCTGCCATGCGAGTCTAGCGGGGGTGAAAAAATCGCAATACCCATTTGCTGTGGCACCACCACAATTAGTCCGCCCGATACGCCACTTTTAGCGGGAAGACCCACTTTATACGCCCACTCTCCCGCAAAGTCATACATCCCGCAAGTGTACATGACAGTCAAGATATCTCTGATATAACGGGAATCAACCGCACGCTCTTGAGTGATGGGGTTCATGCCGTTGTTCGCGAGAGTCGCTGCCATTACTGCCAAATCACGGCAATTTACCATCAAAGAACACTGCTGGAAGTACAAATCCAGTGCCTCATCAATTTTCGCGTCGATCATGCCAAAATTGAGCATCAGATGCGCCATTGCTCGGTTGCGATGTCCGGTCGTTCGCTCTGACATGAACACGGACATATCAATAAATAGGTTGTGTCCAACGTAACGCTGAAACATATCCAGCATCCGGTTTAACCGCTCAGTTGGCCCCACTCCTTTAATTAAACTGGTGGTAGCGATCGCTCCCGCATTTACCATTGGGTTATACGGTCGCTTTGAGGATTCATCCAGCTTAATAATTGAGTTGAAAGCATCGCCGGTGGGTTCCACTCCCACCCTCTTCACAACATAATCGCGCCCATGATCCTCTAGCGCCATTCCGTATACAAATGCCTTGGAAATTGACTGAAGCGTAAACAACTGTTCCCAATCGCCGATTTCATAAAGTTGACCATCCACAGTGACAATGGATATCCCAAACCAATCCGGGTTTGCCTTGGCGAGTTCCGGGATATAGTTTGCCAATACACCTTCATGAATTGACTTGTACTTGAGATGCAAGTCGTTGATAAAGTCTTGTAGGATGGCACTTGCCATTTGTTATGGGGAATGGGTTATGGGGAATGGGTAATCGCTAATTGTTCGGGTGACATTAGCGATTAAAAATTAACGTAAACTTGCCGCTGCCTGTTTGATGGGTTCAAGCAAATCTAAAGGTACCTGAAGCATATTCAGCGTACTGCGATCTGGAGTTTTCGGATCGGGACTGGGTCCATGATAATCGCTGCCGCCTGTCATCAGTAAGCCATATTCAGCGCACAACTTTTTGAGATTTTGGATTTCTTTGGCGCTGTGGTTAGGATGATAAACCTCAACGCCCATTAACCCAGCAGCAACCAATTCTTTCAGCACTTCCTTCACATCACCCCCTCGAAACAGGTAGGGATGCGCCCACACAGGCACGGCACCGCAAGAACGTAACATGGCAATCCCTTCAACAATCGAGAATTTCTCGTAATGCACATAAGCGGGTTTATCATCCCCCAGCAGGCGATCGAAAGCTTCCCGCGATGACTGAAAATAACCAGCTTTCACAAGGGCACTGGCAATATGAGGACGCCCTGGTGCCATGCCTTCACCTAATTCAGGTAACTGAATCGGGTAGCCTAATTCTGCCAGTTTGGCGACCATTTGTTGCGATCGCCGTTTCCGTCCTTCTAGGCGATCGCCTAAAGGTTCTCGCAGCTTCTGTGCATCCGGGTAAAAGCCCAAAATATGTAAGGAACAATTGTTGTGAACGGTGCTGAGTTCCAGTCCAGGGACAATTTCCAGGTTATGCTGTTCGGCAGCAGCAAACGCCTCATCCCAGCCGTTCATCGTATCGTGATCGGTAATGGCAAGGGCGCGGACTCCGGCACTCATCGCCGCGTTAACGAGTTCGCTTGGTGTAAGGGTGCCGTCTGAGTATGTGGTGTGGCAGTGTAGTTCTAGCATTCTTTAATTGTCGCTTGATTCACGCTCGGTAAGATTGTGGCGGACTAAACTCAGTCGAAAGATGTCTTGGCAAAACTCTAGCGCTGTTTTCAAGTCGCTGGTTTGCTGCGGATACGCAACTTCTGGACGAGTAATTACCACTAAAGGAATGCCCAACTCTGCGGAAACTCTGCGCTTGATCTCCTCTCCCCCAGCAGTTCCCGATGCTTTCGTCACCACCAGGGAAATGTCCCACTGACGCCAAAGAGCCGTTTCCAATTCAGTAGAGATGGGGGGGCGAATCGCAATCAGTTTATCGGGTGTAAACCCTGATTGTAAAGCTGCTTCCAGCGCTGTTACGGAAGGAAGAATTCGGGCAAACAAAGTAGACTTTTCTTGCCAAGGACGGAACCGGGACAAGCTTCGATAACCAATTGTCAGTAGCACCCGTTGCCCTTGTAGGTAGTCTCCAGATAAAAGCGTGTCGAAACTATCTAGCTCTATTACCAGCTGCTTCTGTAAGCTTGCATCAATAACCGGACGCTCGTAGCGGAGATAGGGAATCTGTTGCTTTTGGGCAGTTGCGATCGCTAGCTTGGAAATCTCCGCCGCATAGGGATGAGACGCATCTAAAATCGCCACGATTCCTTGCTCTTTTAAAAACCGCTCCAACTGCGCTGCATCCAGATAACCTACCCAAATTTGTAAGGAGAGTATCGATGGATACAGCCTTCTAGCGGCTTCTGTGGTGACAGTAACAATGCAGGGTAGATGGAAGTGAGCGATCGCCTTTGCTAACTCAGCACTCTCCTGAGTGCCCCCAATCAGCCACAGGCGTTGCTCAAAGGATGAAGGATTCATTGTTCTTTATCCCTCACCCTTGATTCTTCCCCTACCCCTTGAGTGCTTTTCTAAAGTTCTGACGATAGGATTTATTACCAATTATCAAAGCAGGCCATAAGAGAGCCAGAACGAGCCGACCTTGGCTGAAATTTGTCCGGCGAAAGCCTTTCCAGAACCTCCAGCCGCCGTAGCCATAAGCCCCTAGGAATAATAAGCCTAATAAAGTACCCATTCAAACAATCCTCATTAACCCATTAAAACTGGCTGCATTTTTGTCGCCACCCGCAACTGTGAATCTTGCCAACACTGTGGGAGACATCCGCCCTGAGGATTCCCAGAAAATTTGAGCATCCTGTCTTCTATCTCAAGTGTAAGCTAGACTACGCAATTGATTCCGGCTACACGGCAAAGTAGCATTGATTCAGTTCTAACCTATTCGAGGTTGAGTTGTAGCTGCACCCACCAGATGTAACAAAAGCAATTTTTTGGAACGATGCGCCAGCAGATACCAGGAATCGAGGACAAATCAATGACACAATTCCGGGGCTGCCGCTAAATTTAGAATTCGTTTTAAAATGAAAGCCTCAAAGGATTTGCCCAGAGTCAAGGCGGCACTCTAATCTTATGAGGGATACCTTAATTTTCAAGGTTATAGGAGACTAAAAGAAAAGACTTAAGCTACTCAAATCATCAAGACCGCGCCCGTACTATAACAAAAAATCAGGAGGACTTATGCGAGCAGTGCTGATGGCTGGCGGTTCAGGAACGCGGCTGAGGCCGCTGACGTGCGATCTTCCCAAACCGATGGTGCCCATTCTGAATCGACCGATTGCAGAACACATCATTAATCTGCTCAAGCGGCATCAAATTACGGAGGTTATCGCCACTCTGCATTATCTCCCTGATGTCATGCGAGACTACTTCCAGGACGGCAGCGACTTTGGAGTGCAGATCACCTATGCGATTGAAGAAGACCAGCCTTTAGGTACGGCTGGTTGTGTCAAAAACATTGCTGAGTTACTAGATGAAACCTTTCTAGTCATTAGCGGCGACAGCGTTACTGATTTTGATTTAACACAGGCAATCGAATTTCACAAAAAACAGAAGTCAAAAGCGACCCTGATTTTAACCCAGGTTCCAAATCCAATTGAATTTGGTGTAGTAATTACAGATGAAAAACAGAGAATTCGTCGGTTTTTAGAAAAGCCTTCTTCTAGCGAAATTTTCTCGGATACTGTCAACACCGGCACCTACATTCTGGAACCAGAAGTCCTGCAATATCTCCCCAGTAATCAAGAATCTGACTTCTCGAAAGACTTATTCCCATTGCTACTAGAAAGAGACGAGCCGATGTACGGCTACGTTGCCCAAGGGTATTGGTGTGATGTAGGTCATTTAGATGCTTATCGAGAGTCTCAATATGATGGCTTACATGAAAAAGTTAAATTAGACTTTGCTTACGAGCAAGTGTCTCCAGGATTGTGGATAGGTCAGAATACTCATATCGACCCATCAGCCAAAATTGAAGCGCCTGCACTGATCGGGAATAACTGCCGGATTGGGGCACGAGTGCATATCGAACCAGGAACCTCAATTGGCGACAACGTGACGATTGGAGCTGACGCAAACTTGAAGCGTCCGATTGTCTGGAATGGAGCGATTATTGGCGAGGAAGCGCATCTGCGGGCTTGCGTGATTGGTCGCGGCACCAGAGTCGATAGGCGATCGCACGTTTTGGAAGGAGCCGTAGTGGGTTCGCTCTCTACCGTTGGGGAAGAAGCGCAAGTTTCGCCCCAGGTGCGTGTTTGGCCGAGCAAACAAATTGAATCAGGCGCGACATTAAACATTAACTTGATTTGGGGTCACACCGCTCATCGCAATTTGTTTGGGCAACGAGGTGTGAGTGGGTTAGCAAATATCGACATCACTCCAGAATTTGCCGTCAAACTGGGTGCAGCTTACGGTTCCACATTAAAGCCCGGTTCCCAGATCACCATTTCCCGCGACCAGCGGAATATTTCCCGCATGGTCAGTCGCGCTTTGATTGCTGGTTTGATGTCGGTGGGCATCCACGTCCAAAACCTAGAAGCAACTGCAATCCCCATTTCCCGCACGGTTATTCCCACTTACTCGGTAGCAGGGGGTATCCACGTGCGGGTACATCCAGATCGACCCGACCACATTTTGATCGAATTTTTTGATCGGCAGGGCATCAATATCTCGAAAGCCCAAGAGAAAAAAATTGAGGGGGCTTATTTTAAGGAAGACTTACGGCGAGTCCAGATTCAAGAAACTGGAAATGTCGCCTACCCCAGCCAGGTGCTAGATGTTTACAGCACGGCATTTGAGAACCATCTCAATACGGGGGCAATTCGTAACTCAGGCTCAAAGGTAGTCATTGACTACGTTTATGCAGTTTCAGGAGCCATTCTGCCGCAACTGTTGGCAAAATTTGGCTGCGATGCTGTGGTACTGAATGCCAGCTTGAATCAAACGGGACTGGCTGCGGCAGAACGAGAAGCGTTGCTCAATCAGCTGGGTCATGTGGTAGAAGCGTTAAAAGCTAATTTTGGCGTCCAGGTATCCGCAAATGGAGAACAGTTAATTTTGGTGGATGAATCGGGTACGCCGATTCGCGGTGAAATGTTGACGGCGCTGATGGTTAACATGATTCTGACCGCTCATCCTAGAGGAACGGTAGTGGTGCCGGTGCATAGCAGCAGTGCGGTAGAACAGATTGCCCGTCGCCACGATGCTAAGGTGATTCGCACGAAGGCAAATCCCACGGCGTTGATGGAGGCGTCTCAAACGAATCCGAACGTGGTATTGGGAGGCAGTGGGGAAATGGGCTTTATTTTTCCACAGCTGCATCCGGGGTTTGATGCCATGTTCTGCATTGCCAAGATGATGGAGATGCTGACGATGCAAGAGCGAAATCTAGCGGCAATCCGCGCCGATCTCCCCCGCGTTTACCACAAGAGCTACACGGTGCGCTGCCCCTGGACGGCAAAAGGGGCCTTGATGCGCCATTTAGTAGAAACCCACCCAGCCGAACATCTGGAATTAGTGGATGGAGTGAAGATTTGCAACTACCAGGATGATAGCTGGGTACTAGTGTTGCCCGATGCGGGTGAGCCACAGGTGCATATCTTCGCAAATAGTAATGACCGGGATTGGGTTGATGAAACCTTACGAGAGTATCGCGGTCGGGTTCAATCGTTTGTTGACCAAGAGGAAGGTGTGGAGGAAGTTAAATTGCAATTGGTGTAGGGTGTTAGGTAATCGGTAATCGGTGAAGAGCGATCGCTCCTTCATCCTTGGTTATTCGCTGATGACGAATGACTAATCGCGAATAACCAAGTTCCCCGTTACCATACCCATTTTTGAGTCTTCTTTGGTACATTTGTTCTATCATGAATGAGGCCGCTCGGTTCAGCGCGAGGATCTTGGAGTTATGAACAGCTGCATTTTAATGGCGGAGATTATTCGGGAACCCCAACTTCGTTACACGCCGGATACCCAAACGGCGGTTACGGAGATGATGGTACAGTTTCCTGGACTGCGGGCCGAAGACCCCCCGGCAACGGTGAAGGTCGTCGGCTGGGGCAATTTAGCGCAAGAAATTCAGGGAAGTTTCAAGAAGGGCGATCGCGTTGTCCTTGAAGGTCGCCTGACGATGAACACCACTGAACGAGAAGAGCGGGGAGAGCGTTTTAAAGAAAAACGCGCCGAGTTAACGGTTTCCCGGATTCACAAAGTGGCAATCGATACAGATTTTGACACTTCGGCAGTTGAATCGACTCCTCCTAGCAATGTCGTTCCAATGGGTTCTCGTCGCCCGTCATCTGCACCTGCTGATGACAGCGATGGGGGAATGTCTGGCGACTTTTCAACAGAGGAAGCACCGCCCAGCCGCGTCCCCTCCCGAACGGGCAGCCGTTCTACCCCACCGCCTCAAGGAGATATCGACGACATTCCCTTTTAGCTGTTATGGCTCATGAGTCATTAATCCTTAGCAACATATCTTGGCAACATACTTATGGCTAAGGGCTAATGACTCACAATTAACAGTTATTTGTGAAGATAATCCTGCAAAAAACCAAAGGGGTCTTCGTCATCCCAGCAAGGTTCAGGCCACAGCCAGAGAAGATTCTGGTTAATATCTGCTTCAATTTCTTCGCTGTCATCCCGTTCAAATAGCTCTGAGAGCGCTGTTACGTCTCGCTCTCGTAAAGGCATCAGTGATGCACCTTGAGCGCCTAAGTCATAGCTTTTGCTATTGGTTGAAATGTCATAGGAAATCAGAGCGTGTTGCTCAGCCACATATCGCCTAGACGGGTCGCGCTCAAGCTTTGAGCGACAGAGAGCAAGTTCTAGGGGAAAGGTGATACTGTCGTTCCTAAATGAAGGGATAAACATGGGTGCATATTTTGACACTCTCCGGCAGCAGCGATATCGGCGAAGCGATCGCGCATAAAATCTAGAGCGATCGCTCGATTCTGCGGATTAAATGCTTTGCCTTTCGCGGCAGCAGAACATTTGGCTTGCCGTTCTAGTCGCCAGCGATCTTTCTTGTCCGTCGGTTCAGTAGATGCACAACCCCTTACACCACCAAAGGAGTGTAAGACCCCTCAATCGAAATAATTATTTTCTTGGTAGGATAGTGTATTTTAACTTTCTGCTCTGCCAGTGTCTATCTATCAATTTATGTAGGCACAACTTACATCTTGAACCTAGCGGTTAAAACCGTACAGCGACAGCAAGCACACAAACAAAACCCTTGATTTTCGGTTAATCTGCCTAGATGGACTGGGAACGCGATCGCCCTAGAATTAGATTTTGAGGGCTTAGGGTAAGATAAGGGACAAAACAATGCCACCTTGACAAGGCAAACTAAGCTTTACAGAAAGTTACAACTAATCCCTAAGTTTGAGGCAAACTCTGAGGAAGTGAAATAATTTTGTTTAAGTAGCTCTGTTCACTCCTCCTCAAAAAATAGCCTGTGTTTCAACTTTTATTCGTTCTGGTTCATGCAATCCAGCCAGTTTTAGTACCTCTATGCTTTTTGTGTGCGTGGATGTTGCTCCTTTTGATTGGCTGGAGTCTATTTAGTACGATCTCCACGAGTTTTACCAAAGCTAAACAAATGCACAGTGTACCCTGTAGCAATTGTCGCTATTTTACCGGCGATTATCGGCTTAAGTGTACCGTGCAACCGAGTATTGCCCAGACTGAAGAAGCGATTGACTGCTCTGACTATCGCCCAATTCCAGGTTTTTCGTTCCATTCTCAAGACACAATTTGACACTGCTCGGCGTAAACGCGCGAGATTCTTTCTTCAACCAGTCGATTTGCTCGTTGATGTCACCACCCGCGAGTAGAGATCGGTCTGTCCGAAAGCGTTAATTCCGGCGTGCCCCGCCGTATTTAAATCAATACCTGTTTGCCTTAAAGCTTTAGCCAAAATGTTTAGTGCGGCGTTGTGGTCGCGGTCTAATACAGTTCCACAGCCACATACATGAGTCCTGACTGATAGCGACTTCTTAACTGTCGCACCGCAGTTAGAACAATCTTGGGATGTATATTGAGGAGCAACAGCAACTACTGTTTTCCCTTACACCTTCCCTACATACTGCAACCATTGGGCGAACTGTGACCACGCTGCATCACTAATGCTTTTGGCAAGCTTGTGGTTTTTCACCATATTCTTCACCTGCAAGTCTTCGTAGGCTACGAAATCGCTAGATTTCACCACGCACAACGCCGTTTTTACGGCGAAGTCTTTACGCTGTCTACTGACTTTTAGGTGTTTTCTTCCTAGCCGATCAATGGCTTTCCGGCGGTTGGCTGATCCTTTCTTTTTCTTAGAAACTCTTCGTTGCAAGCGCTTGAGAGCTTTCTCGCTTTTTTGAAGATGCCGAGGGTTTGGAACAGTTTCTCCTGTATTGTCAGTGTAGAAATGGGCTAATCCCACATCCAGCCCAACCGCTTTGCCCGTAGGAACGATTTTTTCTACTCGTTCTACATTAATGCAGAACTGGCTGTAGTAGCCGTCAGCGCGACGGATTACCCGCACTCGCTTAATCTCTTCGGAAGCGTAGAAATATAGGTCGCGAGAGCCGACTAACTTAAACGTTCCAGCTTTAAAGCCATCCGTGAAAGTCAAGTGTCTCTTATCGGAAGAAAGCTTCCACCCGCTAGTCTTGTACTCTACAGAGCGAGTACACTTCTTGAACTGCGGGAATCCTTTCTTCCCAGGGGAGTTCGCTTCGCAATTAGCAAAGAAACGTTGAATTGCAATCAGGGCGCGTTCAGCCGAGGCTTGACGCGCCATTGAGTTAAGCTTCCCTGCCCAATCAAACTTTTTGGCTAATACAGCACATTGTTTGTAGAGGTCAGAGAGCTTAATTCCTTGATTGTCCATCCAGTACCGGAGTGCTTTGTTGCGGATAAACTGCGCGGTTCGGATCATGTCGTCAATGACCCGATACTGCTCATGTCTACCTTTTAACTTGAACTCTAATACAATCATGGGAATATCCTACCGGGTTTATAGCAACTTATGGCTATAAACAAAGAAAAATTGCCCTAGAAGGACGGGGCTTTAAACCCGTAATTTTTGGGTAAGATTACAGCGGGTGTTTTTTTACTCTCTGAATCAGAATGCTAATTCAAAAGCTCAATGACTGCGAGGAATTTATTGCTGGTGATGCCACTCACTTGAGAGAGTTATTGCATCCAGATAAACAGCCGGTAGAATTGCGTTACAGCTTGGCTCACGCGATTCTGCCGGTGGGACAAACTTCGACACCGCATTCGCTAACAACTTCCGAGGTTTACTACATCCTTAGCGGTGCTGGTGAGATGCACATTGATGATGAAACCCAGTTGGTAGAACCTGGGGATATGGTGTATATTCCGCCGAATGCCAAGCAATTTATTCACAGTTGCGGAACTGAACCGTTGGTGTTTATCTGTATTGTCGATCCGGCGTGGCGTAAGGAAGACGAAACGGTTTACGAAGACTAAGTGAATCAACGCTGGCAAAGTTCATAAATTGCCGCTACTGCCATTTGGTTGCCAGCGATCGCATCGCATTATTTTTGAATCGCTTCCTAGACTCGGAAATAGCTGATTCATTCAATGTAAATCTTTAAAACAACAACAGCACTCCAACCAGACTCGCTAAGTGATTTCCTCTTATGGGCAATTCGACGTGGAGTTGCACTAACTTACAAAGTTTAGTTGCATCGCT
This sequence comes from Coleofasciculus sp. FACHB-1120, assembly GCF_014698845.1. Classification (NCBI taxonomy): domain Bacteria; kingdom Bacillati; phylum Cyanobacteriota; class Cyanophyceae; order Coleofasciculales; family Coleofasciculaceae; genus Coleofasciculus; species Coleofasciculus sp. FACHB-1120. The sequence continues at coordinate 169,849 of NZ_JACJTV010000008.1, forward strand.
CCCTAGTCACTAGCTTAGGAAATATCAGCCTTCTGGATGAGTGCTGCTGTTGTTGGATGAGACAGATGTTAAATGAAACAGCGTTTTTACCTCTCAAGTCGTATGTGAACCGCGCTGTAGAATCTGTCAGGGAAGCTGTTTAGCTTCATATTTTTACTTTAGCAGGCATCTCCAGAAGCACCAGTAAATGAAACCAAAATTCATCTATTTGCAGGGAGATACTATTCAGATTATGAAACAAAGTTAAGTAAGAATCGTGGGGATGAAGGATACGAGTGCGATCGCATCTACCAAACCCATATAAGTCCGTAGCAGAGAATCCTGGGGCGATAGGAACCTACAGAACGTGGATTAAGTAGGGGCATGGCATAAAAAAGCCCCTACCCAAGAAATCGGAGATTAATTAATCCACCGTTAACTGCTCATTACGAATCTTTAATCGAGGTTGGCTAAGTTCACCTTGGCTTCTGGAGCCTGATACACCCCACCAGAAACCTGTAACTTCTGCAAAAATTCTTGGGTTAACTTAAAAAATGCTTTAGAGCCAGATGAATTGGGGTTGTTGAGACTCACCGGGGTAAAACTATCAACCGCCTTAGAGACATTCACATCCATTGGAATGCGGGTTTTGAAAATTTGAGCCGGGGTAAAATCTTCAGTGACTCGCTGCATTACTTGCTGGTAATATCTTCCGGTGAGTATATTCCCTGACATAATAAAGACAATTCCCATCAGTCGGAGATTGAGTAAGCCATCCAAATTATGGCTTTCTTTGAGCTTATTAATCCGTCTTTCTAGCAGTTGAATTCCTACAACAGATAAAGGTTCTGGTCTAGCTGGTAGCAAGTAGAAATTACTAGCAACAATCCCGCTACGAGTTAAAAGATTGTAGCCAGGAGCGCAGTCCAGAATAATGAAGTCGTAATCTTTAATTACCGGCTGTAAAATCCCTCTGACTAATTGCTTTTCAAACTCATTCCAAACTTGAATGAAATTACTATTGCCATCCCTTAGCGCTCTTTCATGGAGCATCTCAGACACTAAAAATTCATCGTAGAGGTCTATATCCCCCGGTAATAAATCCAGCCCTTTAACCGTGCAAACGTAAGGCTGAATAATATCTTGAATTGAAAGATTGCTTGGACTATCGGGTTTAACTGCTTTATAAACCAGTTGTCTCAACGTGCGTTTTTCTTTCCGGCTCTTTCCAAAGTCCTGTGGGGACATCAGGCTGAGCGTAGCACTGATCTGCGTGTCTAAATCGACGACTAGAACCCGCTTCCCATGATGTTTGGCTAAACAAGTCGCCAAGTTGACACTGAGAGTCGTCTTACCGACGCCGCCTTTCATGTTTACCGTTGCAATTACATATCCCATTTATTAGCTCCTCTCAAGCCTACGCCCCGCTAGATACAAAGCGAATCGCAGTCACTCAATCCCTGGTCAACTGTTACAGCCTTAATAATAATCTTGGATTCGCCGTCGTAAGGCAATAGTGCGATATGAGAGTTGCGACGATTTGGGATCGCGGTGTTCCGTTGGTCATGGATATCGCCTCTCAAAGCGGAATCTCTCCAGAATAGCGATTATAAGCGCGATCGCTTCTCTTACCCTACAGCGTTTGCCCAGCACTTGCGCTGAAATCAACTCTCCCAGAATTCTGAAAATTATGTAAACTTTTATCAATAAAACAAAAAAGCGATCGGTATCTATGACAACTAATAGTGGATTTGGCAAAGTTCAAAAAACTAAAAAAGCTCCCAAAAGCTCCACCAAACGCGCCGAAGCATCCAAAAAGTACGACAAGATGAAGGGCGAAGGAGTACCCGAATTCAATATTTACATTCGCATCCAAGGTAAAAAAAACTGGTTTCCAGTCGGTTCCCTAGCGGTGAATCGCACCAGTAAGATTAATCAAGCCATCTTCGACACCCAGGAAGACTTACGCCAAGGAGCCTTCCGTCTATTTCCCGTCCTCCGCAAGAACCAGAACAATTTGGAATACGGCTATCGCCTCAAGGGTTCTGAATATGCAGATGAGCCAATCCAAGTTGCCGTTCCTCCTCAGCCATCTGTACCGAACGCGATCCAAGCAACGATCGATAAGCTGAAAAACAGCTTCTCTGCTCTCCTGAAACGGGGTTAATTTGTTTAGTGCAAGGATGCGATCGCTTTCTTCGGATAGGGGCATACATACAGAGCGATCGCATCCAAATCACTTTTGCCACTGCCAGTTGAGCAGACGCTAAACTTTAAAAGGAACTTGACCCATGTCCTTAAGAAGCGGTCAATACCCTAATACGAAAAACCTCGCTCTGAGGACAATCAGATAGGTTTAAGGTTTCAATGAGTGCCGTGGAGAGGAAGAACACAATTGAACTTCAACCCTGAGCTTTGCCGAAATGAGAGTGAAGTAGAAAGTAAACTCATCGTTCAATATCTGCTGCCACAGCTAGGATATACTCCAGAAACTTGGCATCAAGAGATTGCCGTTGGCAGTATTCGATTAGACTTTTTGGCATTTGCAGCGCAAGTCATCCCATTTGTGTTGGATGACAACTCGCCATTAAGCGTTGTAATGGAAGCAAAGCATCCCAATCAAAACTTAAATAGACATACTGGCAGACTCAAGCGCTACTTAATGAGTTTGAATGTAGAATATGGATTGTTAACGAATGGCAAGGAACTTAGAATTTACAAAAAAAATCAGGATAATATTCAGCTAGTATTTCACTGTTCCGGCAGAGAGATTAGCTCTAAAATAGACAATATAAAAACTATTATTGGTAGAAATAACTTAAACGAAAAAACTACTGAAGATCCAACTAATATCAAAATTAATCTTGAAAACGCTCAAAATGAACCTTTGGTAGAGGAAAAAACATTACAACCTGAATTAATTAATTCTCAACTCAGATCCACACCAATTATTCAACAAGAAAGGCAACATACTGTGAAAACAATTGCGGTTTACCACAACAAAGGCGGCGTAGGCAAAACAACAACTGTTGTTAACCTAGCCGCTGCTATCAGAAAGAAAGGCAAAAAAGTCCTGATTGTTGACTTAGATAGTCAAGCTAACACTACCTTTGCCGCAGGTTTAGCAAAATTTGATGATGAAGAACTAGATGAGCTAAAAGATTGCAATGTTCGTCATCTATTGAGGTCAGAAGAGTTTTACCCTATAAACGAAGTTGCTAAGAAATCTCAGTATAGTAACCCTGAAATTGATGTGTTGCCTTCCCACATCAGTTTAATGCAATACGAAATTGAGCTAAACCAACAAGATTCTAGTAAACTAATGCTCCTGCAAAAACTAAAAGCAGTAGAAGCTCAATACGATGTTGTAATTATTGATACGCCACCATCTTTAAACCTTTATGCCAGAATTGCTCTAATCACCGCTGACTATCTAATTATTCCTTCTGATTTAAAACCCTTTGCTAATCAAGGGTTAGTAAACGTCAAGGATTTTGTTAAAACAAATAATGAGTTCAGAAAATTTCTCAATAAGCCAGCTATTGAAATATTAGGTGTTCTTCCTAGTAAAATATCTACGAATTCAAGATTTATTCAATATACTTTACCACGGCGCTTAGAGGTAATTCCCAAACGCTACGATTTGAAAGTAATGGAAAGCGTTATTTATGAAAGAGAGGAGCTGGCAAAGTGTACCGAAAAAGTTCAGATTGTAGGTAACATGGAAATACCAGATCCAATCTCGGTGCTTGATTTCAAGCCGGATTCTACCTCCGCTCAGGAATTTAATTTACTAGCAGAAGAAGTTTTGCGAGAAATAGGACTAACTGCATGAAATTATCTACTTCGCTCGTAGGAGTAAAAAAAATTAACTCTAATGTTCCCCGTTCAGAATTCTCAGAGGATGAGTTAAATCAGACTGCTGAGTTAATTTTAAAAGCTGAAGGTATTATTAATCCCCCAGTTATTCGCAGAACTAGCCTAGAATCCTATGAGGTAGTTAATGGACATTTTGAATACTACGCCGCTGTTAAGGCTCGTGAGATAGATCCTCGTAAAGGAGAAATGATTGGAGCTTTCATTATTGAATCAGAAAATGAGGGAGTTCTCATGGATCAGGTTAAAGTCCTGAGAAATCGAGATTTTAATAATGAGTCACCAATTGCTGACACACAGCCTTTAAATACGGTTGAACCATCAAATGGAGTAATACAACTTGAAAGTATATTGCCTGAAATTGAGAGTTTGATAGATAGAAAACTTCAACTGATTAGCAACAAAATCAGTGAACATATTAATGAATTTGTTACAAAAATTCAACCAATCCTGAATCAGCCAGGAAAGGGAGGAACGGAGGAAGGTGATACACCTCCGGCTAAAAAACCGGACTACACTGGAATGACAAATGCGGCTCTAAAAACGCTCGCGGCAGAACGAAATATAAAGCTACCTTCAAAGATAAAAAAAGATGACATTATTGCAGCTCTTCAAAAAGCTGATGCCAGTCAAAAGTAACTAATAACCTCATTATTTCAATTGGCGCAACGCATTATAAACGCAGCGCCTTGCAGTTAACTGCTAATAGCGATCGCTCCCATTTACTTTCTCATTAATTAGCGGCTTCTCGAACTTGCTCGGCGTAATCTTTGGGACGGATTCGACGAAAAGTTTGGAGAGCGAATTGCCGCAAGCTGGTAGGCAAATAAGACAACACAATCCCTAATTTTGCTTGGCGCGAACTTCCCAAAATTTGGCTAGATTCTTGCAGGAGTTTGCGTCCTTCTGAAGTTTCGCCATTTTCAATCAGCCTTAAACCCAGCGCTTTCCGGGTTCCGGCAAGTTTATTTAATCGGGTTTTTTCTAATTGTTCTTCCGGGAATTTGTAACTATTTAGACATAAAGATTTTGCTTTTAAAAAGTGAATATTTTGTTTCAGACTGGTTTGACCGCCATGCATTCGATATTCCATCAAAAATTCTGGTAGGAAGTATCCATTCTTGCCTGCGATCGCTAACCTCACCAGTAAATCAAAATCCTCACAACCATCTGCTTCCGGGCGCATATAATCAACTTCTTTCAAACACTCCATCCGAAAGAGCGTAGAACCAACCTGTAAGCTTTGTTTTTGGAAAGTTTCCGTAATTAGATCGGGAATCATTCCCTCGTTAAGTTTGTCCTTCCCCCACTTAGCAGAATTTTCTAACGTAGCTAATTCATTTCTTTCTCCCCTGGCATCTATAATCCAGTGGTTTGTACAAACAAAATCTATGGTTGGATTAGCGTCTAAAACAACTACCGTTTTTTCTAAAAATTCAGGCGTTAACGCATCATCATCGTCAAATTTAATAAAATAAGTTCCACAAGCGGCATCAAAGCCAGAACGCATATTTCGGCTGCGCTTAATATTAACCGGGTGGCGGATATAGCGAATTCTCGGATCGTTCCATTGACTCACGACTCCTGGGGTGTCATCAGTAGAACCATCGTCACAGATGATTAGTTCAAAATCTGTATAAGTTTGAGCCAGTACGCTATTTACTGCATAAGGTAACAAACTAGCTCGATTGTAGGTAGGGATGGAAATGCTAACTTTGGGCATAAGCTGAAGTTGTTGTTACTGATTATTTTTACGCAGTAGAGACACGCTCTGGCAAGTCTAGTATGAGGCGAAAGTCTATAGTATCGATATTATCCCTCTCCGTAAAATCTAACCAAACGCTCAGTCTACGATGAAGATTTTAATGCTCTCTTCCACCTTTCCCTATCCGCCAACACGAGGGGGAACGCAAGTCAGGACGTTTAATTTACTCAAGTATCTCAAGTCTAGCCATGCAGTTACTCTAATTACGCAGCGCAGTAAAGATGTTACGGACGGAGAAATAGAAGGACTGCAAGAGTGGGTAGACGAGTTGGTAGTTTTTCCTCGTCCACGGGAAAATTCTCAAGGAGGAGTGTTGGGGAAGCTGCGGCGCTTCAGTACGTTTTTGCAGGAGGGAACACCCCCCAGCGTGCTGTCTCTCTACTCACCAAAGATTCAGAAATGGGTGGATGAAGCAGTCGCTGTTGGCAAGTTTGAGGCGATTACTTGCGAACATTGCGTGAATGAAATCTATGTGCGCCCTGAGTGGCGGCGCAAGGATGGAAAAACCCCGCCGCTACGGACGTTGGTGAATATCCATAGTTCTGTCTACGGGACGTGCAAAAACCAGCTAGAAACGGGGACATCTGAGAACCCATTGCGAGATAAGCTAAATTTGCCGTTATTGCGCCGCTATGAGCAGCGCTACTGTTCTAAATTTTCGGCAATTGTGGTGACGACGGAGGAAGATAAGCAACAAATTCAGGTATTTAATCCCAACGTCCAAATTCAAGTCATTCCGAATGGGGTAGATTTTACTCAGTTTCCCATGCGTTCCACCGATCCGGGGGGACACCGATTAATTTTTGTCGGGGCGATGGATAACACGCCGAATATTGATGCGGTGCGCTTTTTTAGTTTGGAGGTGTTCCCGGAGGTTCAGAAGCAGTATCCGGATGCGACGCTGGAACTGGTGGGCGCTCGTCCTGGAACGGAAGTTGTAGATTTAGGGAAGCGTCCTGGGATTACGGTTACGGGGCGCGTACCTTCAATGGCAGAGTATTTGCACAAGTCTTGCGTCTGCGTGGTGCCGATGCGGACAGGATTTGGGATCAAAAATAAAACGCTGGAGGCAATGGCAGCTGGAGTGCCCGTAGTGGGAAGCGATCGCGGTTTGGAAGGATTAGCGGTGGACGGGCAAAGCGTGCCGTTACGCGCGTTACGGGCTAATCGGGTGGAAGAGTATGTGAATGCGATCGCCAAGTTGTTTGAAAACCCCGATCTTCGAGAGCAGTTATCGAAAAATGCGCGATCGCTCATCGAAACAGAGTACACCTGGGAAAGCGCCGGATCTCGTTACGAACAGGTGCTGCATTCACCTTAAAAGCCCTCGTTAAGGGGGCAAGTAGGATTTCTCGCTCCCCCTATCCCCTCTATCCCCCTGCTTTTGCAAGGGAAGCTCGAGAATAAATTTTTATTCACAAGGGTTGGAGCGGGATTCCGGATTCAGATACTCTCCTAAACACCCTAAGCACATCGACAATCCTTCTACCTGCCTTTAAACCATCACATACATGGCAGAACTGTTTTACATCTAGTTGATATGCTCGAAAGATACTCCAAACTCCGATTGATGAATAATTATCTACCAAATGGCATCATGCATAAAAAGTGGGAAATGGACTCCTCCTTTGGAGAGGCGACATCAATCTACAGGGAGTCTCTAATCAGTCTTTACAGGCGGTTTCGGATGGAAGCAGGATAATTTGTGGCAGATAGATAAGTATATTTTTATATACACGGCGATTAACCGCCAAAACGTGGAAAATTCAAGCTCTTGATTGGCTTTAGCTCATCCGCCGGTCTACGAGCGAATTGTCAATCCTGCACGGCAGTAACGTAAATTACACGATATCCCTACGAAGTCAGCGAGGCGGCATGAGCAACGGGAACATTTCAGAAGAGCATATTGGTAGGGGCGGGTTTCCAGAGCCAAGCTCATTGAGCCGAGAATCGTTGGCTCCTTTAATGCCTGTAAGACTGTCTATCATTACGCAGTTTTATCCGCCAGACTACGCAGCAACTGGGCAGCTGATTGAAGAGCTAGCTGCTAACTTGGGACAACTCGGTTTGCCGGTGCAAATCTTTACCGGACAGCCGGGGTATGCCTTCAAAAAGCACTCTGCGCCCGCAATCGAGCATTGTAATAAAGTTTTAGTGCAGCGATCGCGCACTTCCCGAATGTGGCCTCAGCGAATTCGCGGCAAAGCCATCAATGGGTTATTATTCTGCGTGCGTTCTGGACTTCATCTACTCCAGACGGCTGGGCGAGGCGATGTTTTGCTCCTCACGACCGCCCCCCCCTTCTTGCCGATTCTAGGGTACTTAGCGAACTTAAGCTTTGGTGTGCCTTATGTTTGCCTGCTGTATGACTTATATCCCGATGTTGCCGTCGAACTAAATGTCGTTCGCCCCCAAAACTGGTTAGTTCGATTTTGGGATTTTGTCAACAGCTGCATTTGGAAAAACGCTCAAAAAATTATCGTCCTCAGCCCCTCGATGAAAGATCGCGTTACCGCCAAATGCCCGGAGGTTGCCAATAAGATTTCTGTAATTCATAACTGGGCAGATCCAGATCGGATTGTCCCGATTCCCAAGCCTGATAATTGGTTTGCCCAAGAGTTTAATCTAGTTGATACCTTTACCGTCCTCTACTCCGGCAATATGGGGCGCTGTCATGATATGGATACAATTCTGGAAGCCGCCAGACTCTTGGAAAATGAACCCATTCAATTTGTCTTTATTGGCAATGGTGCCAAGCGTCAAACTTGCATCAATAAAGTCAGCATGATGGGTTTACGCAATTGTCGCTTCTTGCCCTATCAAAATAAGCAGAATTTACCTTATTCCCTTACCGCTTGCGACTTGTCTTTAGTCAGCATTAGTCCTGGAATGGAAGGATTAGTTGTTCCCAGTAAGCTTTACGCCGCCTTAGCCGCAGGGCGTCCTCTTGCTGTCATTTGCGAACCTCATTCCTATCTTCGCCAGCTAATTTCTGAAGCCAAGTGTGGTGCTGCCTTCAACAACGAAGATGCGAACGGCTTGGCTAAATTTATTCAAAGCTTAGCGGCTTCTCCCAACTTGGTAAATCGAATGGGACGTGCAGGGCGTCACTACTTGGAGTCAAACTTTACGCCAGAGATTATTGCACAGCAATACTCAACAATTTTGCATCAGGCAGTTCGCGAAACAATGGAACTCGATGCTTCGGCAGAAGTTAAACCTTTGCGCTGGTACCACTCATCTCAACCTAGTAAGAAGCGGTCAGGAGGCGTCGTCCGCGTCTCTAAGCATCGTCGGGATTAAGCTTCATCATTTTCCAGGTGGTAAAAGTTCCAACCGGACTCCATAACACATAGGGAACTAGCAACAGAGACGCCCAGCCGGAAATTGGCAAGACTGTTAGTGCCAGAATTAGACCTAAAACGGAACCAATTGCACCAATAATCGTGCCAACTTTTAGACTGCGTAACCTCAACATCATTGGGTTGTAGGCGACAATTGCAATTTCTACTAAAAGATAGAACGCCATCAGTCCCCAATTTTTGGTGCGTTCCCAGACGATATAAGCTGACCAAGCACCGCAAATAAAAACAACTGTCCAGATGAGCGGAATTAATGGCTCAAACGTTAACCACCTCGGTCGTTGCAGGCGTTTGAACCACTTAACATCATTTGGGGTAATGATGTTACTCCCCATCGCTACTAAAAGAGTCACGCCCCCAATCACCATCCAAGATTTAATAACCATTCCCCTTCCCTTCGCTCCACCAGACCTGCTAGCCCTTTGTAGCGATTGTGTCAAGTTCAGGAGGAAGCTGTAATCACCCTCTAGTCTGAAACTAAGAAGCGATCGCGCTTAATTTATGTTCTAGTGAGTTGAGGAATGTGATCGCTGGTGTTGTGGTTGGGGAAGGCGATCGCGCTTGATTTATGTTCTGGTGAGTTGGGAATGCGATCGCAATACTTATGTTGTGGTGGAGAATGCGATCATGCTTCCGTGATTTTGTTGTTGTGGAATGCGATCGCTGTTTAATGGTGTTGTGGTTGGGAATGCGCTCACTACTGCCATAGATAAGACTTTTTGATATAATTAATTTTTCCTTTTTATCTGCATTTGAGGAATTAACTTATGAGTATTGATATTTATGCCTTTTACAATAATAAAGGTGGCGTTGGTAAAACTACGCTTTGTTCCAACGCGGCAACGCTTTATGCGGAAAAGCACCCAACTACCCAAGTCTTAGTTATTGATATGTGCCCTCAAGCAAATATCTCTCAATTTTTGCTTGGTGGAGGAAAGTTGGGATATGAAACGAATCAAAGATTACAATCTTTAAAAACGCGGAGAAACATCGTCGGATTCATAGATTGGCTTCTCAAGGGAAACTCAAGTTTCCGAACACCTAATATTTCCTATAAAGTTCCCATTACTCCTTTTAATCCTAATATTTCAGAAAATTTATATTTGATAGCAGGAGACTCTTTTCTAGAGTCTTTTTCATTAGCATTAAACTACGCTGTCATTAATCCTGCAAATACAAAAGCTTGGTTAGAATACATGACAGCAATAGAAAGGTTGTGTAAGTATGAATTTGATAAAGATCAATATGAAAATATGGTCGTTTTTATAGATTGTAATCCTAGCTTTTCTATATACACACAAATGGCTTTAGTATCTTCAGATAAAGTTGTAATTCCAATGATGGCAGATTTTAGTTCACTTGAAGGGATAAAAGCTCTTTTTATGCTGCTTTTTGGGAAATATCCTTCATCTGCTTTAAAGCGGTACGCTGATGATGTCATTACTTTTAATAAACAAGTAGATTCATTTACTCTCAAATTGCCAGTTATTTATGAGTTTGTTTTTAATAACTATACTATTAAAGATGGAGTGGCGACAGCATATGATTCCGTAAGAACAGAGCTAATTAATTTTTGCTACGAGCAATTTAAATTATTTCCTTCATTATTTGCACTTTGTGAAGATAAGCCCACTTCTCTTAGTGAATGGGAAAACTATTATGTTTCAAATATAAAAGATTTTCACACATCTGGTAAAGTATCGTCGTCTCTAGGAATACCTATGTCTAAGCTTCCGAATCAGTCTAAATATACAATGCCAGATGGAATTGATGTTAAACTCCCTATTGCTAATTATGCACAAGCGTTAGATGATATAGAATCATTTGTAGGAAAGATCCGCTAAATTTAAGAAGATATTTTAGTAATGACTGAAGTCGTAATTACTGAATTCATCTTCGTGAGTATAGCGGTTCTTTGTTCGGCTAGAGTAAAGGTGATAATTATCACTTAATTCGCCTAATTATTAATAGTAGATAAGGTGGGCATTAAACTTGAAGGGGCGGTTGAAACCGCAGCTACACAAGACAAAACCTGCCTACGCAGGTTTCAAAACCTTGTATTTCTTTAAGTCCGCGCAGGCGGACTTTGTTTGTGTAGCCGCGAATTACATTCGCCAGGGCTTAAGTTGACTTAGCCGAAGATACTGCCAAAAAACTCGACAGCCTCTTTTAAAGATGCGATGAAAAGGTCAATCTCTTCATGGGTGTTGTAGAAATACAAACTTGCCCGTGCAGTAGATTGCACTTTCAGGTAGCGGTGTAGAGGTTGGGTGCAGTGATGTCCGGCACGGATGGCGATGCCAGCTTGATCTAAGATGGTTGATAAGTCGTGAGGGTGGACATCTCCAGCGGTGAACGCAGCGAGTGCGGCTCTACCTTCTCCGGTACTGGTGGGTTGTGGCCCATAAGTTTTGATTTCTGGGATTTGCTGCAACTGTTGGAAGAGATAAGCTGTTAATTCGGCTTCGTAGGTATGGATGTTGTGCATACCAATACCACTGAGGTAATCTACCGCTGCACCAAGCGCGATCGCTTCCCCAATTGATGGCGTTCCTGCCTCAAACTTATGCGGTAAATCTGCATAAGTAGCATGGTCGAGGAATACATCAGCAATCATCTCGCCACCGCCTAAGAAGGGAGGCATGGAACGCAGTAAGTCTAACTTACCGTAGAGGAAACCAATTCCAGTCGGGGCGCACATTTTGTGACCAGAGGCGACTAGCCAATCGCAGTCTACGGCTTGCACGTCTAACACCATGTGAGGTGCAGCTTGGCAAGCGTCAATTAAGACTTTGGCACCGTATTTGTGAGCGATTTCGGTTATCGACTTAACGGGATTAATACATCCCAATGTGTTAGAGACGTAAACGGTGCTAACCAGTTTAGTTTTGTCTGAAATTAGAGATTTGAAGTGTTCTAAATCAAAAATTCCGTCTGGCGTTAGTTCTACAAACTTCAGCACCGCGCCTGTTCTTTGCGCCACGAACTGCCAAGGAATTAGATTGCTGTGGTGTTCCATTACGGAGAGGATGATTTCATCCCCTCGCTGCAAATTGTTCATCCCCCAACTGTAAGCAATTAAGTTAATCGCTTCGCTGGCGTTGCGGGTGTAGATAATTTCTTGACGCGAAGCAGCATTTACAAAAGCAGCAACTTTGTCTCTAGCACCTTCGTAAGCGTCTGTAGCTTTAGCGCTAAGGGTGTGAACACCCCGATGTACGTTGGAATTATACTGCTCGTAGTAATCCCGAATTGCGTTTAGCACCGCCAGAGGTTTTTGGGATGTGGCGGCGTTGTCTAGATAAACTAAGGGTTTGCCGTTGACTTCTTGGTGCAGAATTGGAAAATCTGCACGGACTTTATCGGCGAGTGTTCTATCTTTGGTGAGAGTCATGGGTAAAAAGGTAATGGGTAATTGATAATTGGTAATTGGTAACTGGTAAAAGTTATTTCTTCAAAATTACATTACTTATTACCGATTACCTATGCCAGACTATTCGATAGTTCTACAAGCAACACATCGAGAGAGACTTGTTTGCAGAGAGGCGATGGGAATCTGGTTGATAATTTCTATCGCAAAAGCGTCAACTAACAAGTTATTAGCACTCGCTTTGTCTAAACCGCGGCTTTGCAGGTAAAAGACTTCCTCATCATCCAACTGACTTACTGTTGCACCGTGAGTACATTTCACGTTATCTGCAATAATTTCCAGTTGAGGTTTAGTATCGACTCTCGCTTTGGGCGACAACAGCAAGTTACGATTTAATTGTCCCGCATCCGTCAATTGCGCTGCTTTGGCAACTAAGACTTTACCGTTAAAGACGGAATGAGCCTTGTCAGCCACGATACACTTTTGTAACTGGCGAGTGGTGCTGTGGGGATGGTTGAGAATAATGGCGCTGTGAGTATCGCCAATCTGTTCCCCAGAAATCATGGTTAAACCATTGAGGGTAGTTTCAGTTTGTTCGCCCAACTGATAAATTTCTAAGTTGTGGCGGGATATTTTGCCACCCAAACTCACTGAATTGCAAGTGTAGCGGCTGTTGCGGGATTGCGCGATCGCACTCTTGCCAATATGAAACGCTGCGCCACTATCTCGTTGTATCCGGTTGTGGCGGACTTCAGCATTGTCTTCTACCCAAATCTCTGTAACCGTATTGATTAAGTACGGATGAGTTTTATCCGCACACCAGTCGCCGACTGGCAAATAATCTTCTATTAGGGTTACTTGAGAGTTAGATTCAGCGACGACCAAACAGCGTGGCTGAGATAGGGTAGGGCGATCGCTAAAAGTAGACAGAAACAGCAAATGAATCGGTGTTTCAACTACCACATTCTTCGCTACCCACACTACAGCAGCATCAGTTAAGCCTGCTGTATTTAAGGCGGTGAATACCTCATCAAAACCCTTTTGTTGGGCAAAATAATTATCGATGCGAGTGCGATAAGTTATTGGCAGTTGGGCTAAATTTCCGGCAAATATCCCATCTGGCAGATTAGCAACAGATGACAGCGCAGGTGCATAAACACCGTTAACGAAAACTAGACGACTTTCGGCTGCTTCTGCTAGAGTCAATCCTTCAATTGCTGACTGGGGTACATCCGCAGATTTCGCAGCTTGGAAAGATAACTTTAACAAAGGCGAGATGTCTGTGACACGCCACTCTTCATCGCGGGTGGTGGGAAACTTGAGATGAGGTAGCCAGGAAGCAGCGCGATCGCGTAATTCTTGCAACCAGCCAACCATCTCTGGATCGAGTACCTGTAATTCTTGACTGTGAGACAAGTTTGACAACTCAACCAGCTTGGCATCTCGATTAGTCGCAGCAGACTTTAACCCGACTTCTTCTGGATTGGGGATAGAAGTTACTTGAATTGTCATTTTGCGCCCACCTCAGCTGCTTCTTCTTCCCTTACCCACTCATAACCGCGAGATTCCAATTCCAGTGCCAATTCTTTACCACCACTGGTAATAATTCGTCCGGCTTCCATGACGTGAACGAAATCTGGCACGATGTAATTCAGTAGTCGCTGATAGTGAGTAATCACCAGCATCGCATTCTCTGCATTTGCCAGCTGATTTACACCATCCGCCACAATCTTCAGCGCGTCAATATCTAACCCTGAATCCGTTTCATCCAAAATTGCTAACTTTGGTTCTAGCAGTGCCATTTGCAGAATCTCGTTCCGCTTCTTCTCACCACCCGAAAAACCTTCATTCACACTGCGGCTAAGAAAAGCAGGATTCATCTTTACCACATCCAGCTTTTCATGCACCAACTCATCAAAATCAAAAGCATCCAACTCCTCTAATCCCTCAGCCTTGCGACGGGAATTATAGGCAACTCTGAGGAAATCCACATTACTAACACCAGGAATTTCCAAAGGATATTGAAACGCCAAAAATATCCCAGCCCTAGCACGTTCTTCGGCTTCCATTTCCAGAAGATTTTTCCCCCGAAAAATTACCTCGCCGCCCGTCACCTCATACGCCGGATGTCCAGCCAAAACCTTAGAAAAGGTGCTTTTTCCAGAACCATTTGGTCCCATAATGGCATGAATTTCTCCCGCCTTTACTTCTAGATTCAAACCCTTAAGAATCGGAGTTTCATCAACATTTGCCGTGAGATCCCGAACTGATAGGATCACCTCACTATTTTCAATAATCATCTTTCCTCTCTTCTTCCTTTGTGCCCTTAGCGTCTTCGCGGTTTTTTATTCTATTTCAGCCTAAAAGTAGGCAACGCCCGCCTTACCTTTTTGAGTAAAGAAATTCAACCGTGGATAAACACAGATAAACACGAATGATTTATCGGCATTTATCTGTGTTTATCTGTAGTTTCATTTATCCCACACTGCCTTCTAACTTCATGCTCAACAACCTATCAGCTTCAACAGCAAATTCCATCGGCAGCTGATTAAACACATCCTTACAGAAGCCGCTAATCATCATCGAAATAGCATCTTCTGCCGAAATGCCCCGCTGTGAGAAAAAGAACAGCTGTTCTTCCCCAATTTTCGAGGTAGAAGCTTCATGCTCCACTTTTCCAGTGTTATTCTGCACCTGGATATAGGGGAAAGTATTCGCTTGGGCATTATCGCCAATCAGCATTGAGTCGCACTGAGAATAATTTCTCGCACCCTTTGCCTTGGGGCCAATTTTCACCAAGCCGCGATAGCTATTTGCCGACTTACCCGCCGAAATTCCCTTGGAAATAATCGTGCTGCGAGTGTTTTTGCCGATATGCACCATCTTGGTTCCAGTATCGGCTTGCTGCATATGATTCGTCAGCGCAACGGAGTAAAATTCACCCACGGAATTATCGCCAACTAGCACGCAGCTTGGGTATTTCCAGGTAATCGCGGAACCCGTTTCTACCTGCGTCCAAGAAATCTTGGAATTGACTCCCTGACACAGCCCACGCTTGGTGACAAAGTTGTAAATACCGCCTTTGCCATTTTCGTCTCCGGGGTACCAGTTTTGTACCGTGGAGTATTTAATTTCAGCGTTGTCGAGGGCAACCAGTTCCACCACAGCCGCGTGCAGCTGGTTGGTGTCAAACATTGGTGCTGTGCAACCTTCCAGATATGACACAGAGCTGCCTTCTTCGGCAATAATCAGCGTGCGCTCAAACTGCCCCGTATCGCCGCTGTTGATGCGGAAGTAGGTGGAGAGTTCCATCGGGCATTTGGTGCCTTTGGGGATGTAGACGAAGGAACCATCGCTGAATACGGCTGAGTTGAGGGCGGCGAAGTAATTATCTGCTACTGGCACAACGCTGCCGAGGTACTTCTGCACCAGTTCGGGGTGTTCCCGCAAAGCTTCGGAGATGGAACAGAAGATCACGCCGTCTTTGGCTAGCTTCTCTTTAAATGTTGTGGCAACTGAAACACTGTCGAAGATGGCATCTACGGCAACGTTAGACAACCGCTTTTGCTCTGAAAGCGAAATCCCTAGCTTCTCGTAGGCTTCTAACAAAGTTGGATCGACTTCATCTAGG
This sequence comes from Coleofasciculus sp. FACHB-1120, assembly GCF_014698845.1. Classification (NCBI taxonomy): domain Bacteria; kingdom Bacillati; phylum Cyanobacteriota; class Cyanophyceae; order Coleofasciculales; family Coleofasciculaceae; genus Coleofasciculus; species Coleofasciculus sp. FACHB-1120. Next base: position 185,832 of record NZ_JACJTV010000008.1, read on the forward strand.
CTGCCCAGCTTTTTGGGCTTTTGCTTCGGCGCGGAGTAGTAGATGATGTCTTGGTAGTCAATCGCCGGATACTTGACATGAGGCCAAGTTGGCTCTGTCATCTTCAGCCATTGCCGATAGGCTTTGAGGCGAAACTCTAGCATGAACTCCGGTTCTTCTTTCTTGGCGGAGATCAGGCGAACAACGTCCTCACTGAGTCCGCGAGGAATGCTATCTGTTTCAATGTCAGTGACAAAGCCGTATTTATAGGGCTGATTGACTAAGGTTTTAACGCTAGCAGTCATAGATAAAAGTGTTCTCGCGTGTTTTCGGACAAATCTCTCAGGATGGCAGGCTCAGGGCATGGGCGTCCGGAGTAGATCGCCCAGTCAAACTGCAACTACAATAGTAAAACAACAGGCTTGTTGCTTTACTTAATTCTATTTTAAAATACTTTAGCAACATAGATGTTGTCAAAGTCCAGTAGGAATTTTACCGCAAGACGATGGCGATTACTCAGCAGCCTTCCACCAAACAGGACATCTTGCAACATTTACTGAAAACAGGTCAAGCCACGGCTCAGGAGCTGGCTGACGCCTTTGAGGTAAGTCCGCAGGCGATTCGGCGTCATCTGAAGGATTTGGAGGCAGAAGGGCTAATCGTCCATCAATCGGTGCCTGCGACGATGGGACGCCCGCAGCACGTCTACGAGCTGAGTCAAGAAGGACGCGATCGCTTCCCCAGTCGTTACGGAGAGTTTGCCGTTGATTTCCTAGACACCTTGACAGAAACGCTCGGTTATGAGCAAGCAAGTACCGTGTTGCGAAAGCATTGGGAACGCAAGGCGATGGAATATCGAGTCAGACTGGGTAAAGGAAATTTGCGCGATCGCGTTGCCAAATTAGTTGAACTCCGCAAAGCTGAAGGCTACATGGCAGAGTGGTATCCTCTGGAGGAAAACGATGCTCAATTTATATTGGTAGAGCATAACTGTGCCATTTCCCACGTCGCCTCGTCTTTCCCCAGCGTTTGTGGACATGAGTTAGAAATGTTTGCTGCTGCTCTGCAAGATTGTAAAGTAGAACGGACGCACTGGATTATTAACGGAGAACATCGCTGCGGCTATTTAATTAAAGAACAGTAACTAAAAATATTTATGACTCAACCACAGCAACCATCAGAACAATTTTTGACTTACGAAGAAGCAGTTAAGGTAGATTCAGCACTGCTTCAAACTCATGAAAAATTTATAACAAGATTAACAATTTCATCCTTAAGAGTATTGAAACACATCGCAGAAGAGTACGGGGTTGTTATTGAAGATTTAACACCTGAGCAGATTATCACTTGGTTTGAGAAAGATTCAAAAATTAGGCGCGAACAGGGAAGCGATGCCGCATTTTTGAAGTGGTAAAGGGCTAAAAATGGCAGAGAATTTAACGTAATTATTGAGCGTGATTCTGAGGGATACTCTGTCGCTTCTGCGCGAAGTATTCTTGGTTGCCATATATAAGCAAAATCTTTAGGTGAACTCATGGAACGCATTCGAGAAGCTATCGAGATGTGTTTAGAAGTCGAAAAAGATACGGCAGAGCCGCTGGAATTTGCCAGCGTTCAAAGCGTTTTGGTTGAGCCAGAAGTTTAGGACTTTGTTGTGAGTGATCGTTCTTATTAGGTAGCCCAATCCTGGCTTAGATGTAAAGCTTATAAAAATAAGGGTTCCAAACTTGTAAGTTAGCTGGAAATCAAGGAATATGGCTGACAAAGAACAGGATATTGCGTCGCTGATTTCGAGGATTGAACGGCTAGAAAACGGGTTAAATGTCCGCAAGCAAAACATTACCTGGCTTAAACACTATTTTGATGAACTAAAAAAACAATTCGACACTCGCCCTGAGTTACAGCAAATCGCGCAGCTATCTGAGCAAGTCGCTTGTTTGCAACAACACCAGGAATCGCTGACACCACCAAGAATTGAACCGTCTAGCGAATCGGTGGTAGACACATCTGATAGTTTGGGAAATGCGGATGCTGCTGAGACTGAGCAAGAGGAGAAAATTGATCCATCTGCTCAACAAGAGCGAACAGTCGCTGTTTTCAGTGATGAAAAATTCAAAGTAGCAAAAATGACTCTGCTGCTGGGATATTTTGGAGATATGCTGCTAATCGAAGCTTATCTATCCGAAGAAAAGAGTCAGGGAAAGCCTATCAGTGCTGAAGAATTTTTGAAGCGCTATAACGAAGGACAAAGAGATTTTACTGGTATTAACCTAGCTGGAATAAATCTCATCGCTGCTGCTTTGTACGGCAAGGTAGACCTGAGTGCAGCTAATCTCAGTGGAGTTAAATTGAATAGGGCAAACTTGAGGAATGCAAAGTTGATGAATGCAGACCTTAGTAATGCCAATCTGAGTAATGCAGACCTATTTGAGGTCAATCTTGAAGGGGCAAACCTTCAGGGCGTCGAGCTTCAGCAAGCACTTTATAATGCAGCGACTGTCTTCCCGATAGGTTTTGATCCTGTTAAAGCAGGTGCTTACTTAATTGCTCCTAGCGTGCCGCTGCAAAGTGCTAACTTGGCTGGCACTAACCTGAATCAAGTAAACCTAACTGGTGCGAATCTCCACCGCGCAAACCTAAATACAATTAGCCTGAATGGTGCCGATTTGAGTACAGCTAACTTGACAGGGGCAAACCTAACTAAGGCAAATTTGAGTAGTGCAAAACTCCTTCAGGCAAATTTGAGTGGAGCTAACTTAAGTGAGGCAAATTTAAATGGAGCAAACCTAACAGCGGCAAGCTTAACGACAGTAAACCTAACGGCAGCAAACCTAATTGGAGCAAACTTAACAGCGGCAGATATGCGTGATGTGAATCTAAAAAACGCACAAATTTCAGACCGCACAAACTTCAGTGGCGCTAATCTAGCTGGGGCAAATCTGCTTGGGTTAACACTTCCGGCAAATTTGAATGGGGCAAATTTGGAAAGGGCAAACCTGTGTGGGGTTAACCTCAGTTGGGGAAAATTGAGTGGGGCTAATCTTAATTTAGCAGACCTGCGTGGGGCAAATTTGGAAGGGGCAAATCTGGAAAAGGCAAACCTGAAAGGAGCCAATATAAATGGGGTAATTCTGGGACAAGGAGATCGCAAGGCAAAGCTCGGCGGCGCAATTATGCCTGATGGTACGACTCACGAATAGACTTTGCTAAGGTACGCCTAAAAACATCGTTATACCAAAGGTGGTTGTATCCTTAACTCAGATAATCGGAGAAAACTACCTTGAGTCTAAAGCTTTATTTCCTCCGCCACGGACAGACAGACCGCAGTCGAGATAATGTTTTCTGTGGTTCCATAGATCCAGATTTGACGCCAGATGGTCTAGAGATGGCAAAAGCTTTTGCTGTTACCTATCGTTCCCTACCTTGGAATGCTATTTTTTGTAGTCCGATGCGGCGTACCGTAGCAACTGCGAAACCGCTGTGTGAAGCTGTGGGGATGCAGATGGAATTGCGGGACGGTTTGAAAGAGATTAACTATGGCAAGTGGGAAGGAAAAACTATAGAAACCGTTGACCGGGAGTATCACGATGATTATATTCGCTGGACTGCCGATCCAGCTTGGTATCCGCCGACTGAAGGAGAATTAGCGGTAGCGATCGCTCACCGTTCTTTACAAGTGATTGAAGAAATCAAGCAGCGGTTTAGCAACGGTAATGTTTTGATTGTTGCACACAAAGCTACTATCCGAATTATGCTGTGTAGCTTGCTGGGAATTGATGTGGGACGCTTTCGCTTTCGCTTGGGATGTCCGGTGGGTTCGGTCAGTATAGTAGAGTTTGGCGCTCATGGGCCATTACTTCATGCTTTAAGCGATCGCATTCATTTAGATGAGCGTTTGCGTACCTTACCCGGTACATGATTTGTTTGTAAGTTACCTAGTGATTAGAAATCACGGCTATACAAACAAAGTCTGCTTTCGGAGATAGCATTAAAACCTGCGGAGGCAGGTTTCGTCTGTGTAGCCGCAAATTACATTCGCCAAAGCATATTAATGTAAGATAATTTTTCCATGATTCCCACTATTTCTACGGTTCCAATTCAACAATTAGCTTCAGGCGATCGCTTATCGATTCAAGTTTATAAATTTATCGGTGCTAACCCTGGTAAAAAGGCATATTTACAAGCTAATCTGCACGGTGCAGAAATTGTTGGCAATGCTGTCATTCACCAACTAATCGAGTTTTTGATTACTATCAAGGATACGCAGCTCAATGGTGAAATCTGGCTAGTTCCTGTCTGCAATCCCATCAGTACCAATCAGCGGACTCATTATTTTTCTACAGGTCGATACAATATATTTGATGGGAAAGACTGGAACCGCATCTTTTGGGACTATGAAAAGGAATGTGAAGATTTAGGAGAATTTGCAAAATCCCACATAAATTTTGAAATAGATGCTATAGAAATTGAATATTACAAAAGAATTAAAAATAGTTTCGATAAACTCTTAGAAAAAATCAAGTCTCCAAGCGGAGCGCCTTTTAATGAACGGTATCGCTATCAGCTACAATCTTTATGTTTGGATGCTGATTATGTAATCGATATTCATAGCTCTTCTAATCAAGCGATAGATTACTTATATGGCTTCCATCGTAGAGAAGAAAGTGCCAAGTATTTCTTACTCGATTGGGAAATTTTACTGAATGAATATGATGGAGATGCTTTTGATGAAGCTTTCCTAAAACCTTGGTTAGCCTTAGAAAATCAGCTAGAAACTCTAGGAAAACCGATAGTCTTTGATAAAGAATCTTGGACGCTAGAACTGGGTTCGGGAATGCAAATGAATCCGGAATCAGTGGGGAAAGGAGTCCAAGGCATTAAAAATTACTTAGCCCAGAAAGACGTTTTATCGATTCCTGAATTTCCTTTGGCGCAAACGGCATCCCACAAAGTAACTTTTGTTTCAAAAAGCACCCTAAAAAAATATTATGCTCCTAGCGGAGGGATGATCCAATCGAGAGTCAAACTAGGTGCTTCAATTGAGGCTGGGGAAAGACTTTATCAAATTCTTAGCTTTAATAAACAGGAATTACCAAAATTAATTGATGTTTGTGCGGAGAACGCTGGTTTAGTCTTTGATATTTCGATGAATCATGCAGTGAATGAAGGAGAGTATGTATTATCAGTGATGTAGGGGTTTTTAAAAACGCAAACATCATGGAAGATGGGACGACGACAAACGCAGCAATTAATAAAGGCGAGGGAAATATCCTAGACGAGTCAGCATTTTTTAGCATTCCGAAAGCACCGGAAGGATATAAGTCGGGCTTTATTGGGATTATCGGACGCCCCAACGTGGGTAAGTCTACATTGATGAACTATATGGTGGGGCAAAAAATTGCCATCACTTCGCCAGTGGCGCAGACGACGCGCAACCGACTCCGGGGTATCGTGACGACGCCAGAGGCACAGATGATTTTTGTTGATACCCCAGGAATTCACAAACCGCACCACCAGTTAGGAGAGGTGTTGGTGAAAAATGCCCAGATTGCCATTGAGTCGGTGGATTTGGTGCTGTTTGTGGTGGATGGAGCGGTAGACTCTGGAGGAGGCGATCGCTATATTGTCGATATTCTTAGCCGCACCAAGACGCCTGTGATGTTGGGGATGAACAAAATCGACCTGCGAACCTCAGATTCCCAACAAATTGATGAGAGTTATACGCAGCTAGCTGAACCCTACAACTGGCCGATTGTGAAGTTCTCAGCCCTTACTGGAGAAGGAGTTGAGGCATTGCAGCAATTACTTAGCGATCGCCTAGAACCAGGGCCATACTATTATCCTCCTGATTATGTTACCGACCAGCCGGAACGCTTCATCATGGGGGAACTGATTCGAGAACAAATTTTGCTGCTAACCCGCGAAGAAGTTCCCCACTCAGTCGCCGTTACCATTGACAGGGTGGAGGAAGAACCGACGATTACTCGCCTTCTCGCCACTATCTACGTTGAACGCGACTCGCAAAAGGGGATTTTGATTGGCAAAGGCGGAACGATGCTCAAAGCGATTGGTAGCGCTGCCCGCGAACAAATCCAAAAGTTAATTGCGGGGAAAGTTTATCTGGAGTTATTTGTTAAAGTGCAGCCGAAATGGCGGCAGTCTCGACTACATCTAGCAGATTTGGGGTACAGGGTGGAACAGGAATAAACCGCGAAGACGCAAAGAGCGCGAAGGAAGAAAAAGAAGGGTTTTCTTCTTCTCTTTCTTCCTTCGTGTCCTAAGCGCTAACGCGCAGGCTACCCCAACGCGTCTTTGCGGTTAATATTCTTCGTGGTTAATATTAAATTCCCAAACGTTGATAAATCTCCTCTAAATGCTGCAAATGATGCTGCGGAGCGAAACACGCCTCAACTTCTTCTGAAGAAAGATGCTGCGTCACCCGGCTATCTTTGGCAATCAAATCGTGGAAATTGCCATCGGTTTTATTCCACGCTTGATGAGCGCAAGACTGCACCGTTGCATAGGCGTCCTCGCGGCTCATTCCCTTTTCTACCAGCGTCAGCATAACTCGCTGACTAAAGACAACACCGCCGTAACAATTCATATTCCGTTCCATGTTTTCGGGATAAACCAGCAGGTTTTTCACCAAATCGGTCATTTCCGCTAACATGAAGTGCGTTATGGTGCAGGAATCGGGCAGGATCATCCGCTCTACAGAACTGTGAGAGATGTCCCGTTCGTGCCAAAGGGCAACATTTTCTAAGGCGGCGACGGCGTGACCCCGCACCACCCGCGCCATCCCTGTCAAGCGCTCCGAACGAATCGGATTGCGCTTGTGCGGCATGGCAGAGGAGCCTTTTTGTCCTTTAGAGAAGAATTCTTCGACTTCTAGGACATCCGTGCGTTGCAAGTTGCGAATTTCGACCGCAAATCGCTCAATCGAGGCAGCCACTAAAGCCAAAGTTTGTACAAAGTCGGCATGGCGATCGCGCGAAATTACTTGCGTCGATGCTGTATCCGGTTCGAGTCCCAGTTTTTGGCAAGCGATCGCTTCAACTCTCGGCTCAATATTGGCGTAGGTTCCGACTGCACCGGAAATCTTGCCGACAGCAATTTCTTTGTGAAGACGCTGGAGGCGATCGCGCGATCGCAATACTTCTGCCAACCATCCCGCCAGCTTAAAGCCAAATGTAATCGGTTCCGCGTGAATGCCGTGCGATCGCCCAATCATTACCGTACTTTTATGCTGCTGCGCCTGCTGGCGAATTGCTGCAATCAAATCTTCCACACCCGCCAGCAACACATCCAAGCTGGCTACCAGTTGCAGTGCTAAAGCTGTATCTAGCACATCCGAACTGGTTAATCCCAGGTGAATATAGCGCCCCGCGTCGCCTACATATTCATTGACGTTTGTCAAGAACGCGATCATATCGTGGCGGACTTCAGCCTCAATTTCTAGCACCCGCTTCGGGTCAAAATTAGCCTTCGCCTTAATTTCCTCTACCGCCTGGGTTGGAATATAACCCAGTTCAGCTTGGGCTTCACAGACTGCAATTTCAACCTGGAGCCACGTCTTCAGTTTATAGGTGTCAGTCCACAGGTTGCCCATCTCAGGCAACGTATAACGCTCGATCACAGCAAGTGTCGCAGAATACAACCGTTTTATTGTACAACTGACGGTCAGATATGCCGCGACTCAAAAAATGCTTCTTGTCGAAAGATCCCTAATTTGATTTATTAAGGAGTTCAGGATGACTTGTAATTTTCTCAATTTGAATTTTTTATCTGTCTTTTTAGCCACCTCGGTAACAGTAACAGCAATTATCAGCACTGCACCTTTAGTAGCGATCGCCGACCCATCAGAAAATTACCTGGCTCAGGGTAGCAATTCTAACAAGGCGATCTCGCACTACGCACGAGGGATTACTCTTTATGACAAAGGAGATAAGCAAGGAGCCATTGAGGAGTTTAACCAGGCACTTCAGCTTAATCCTAATTATGTTGCAGCTTATTTATATCGAGGGAAGTCCCGCCAGGATTTAAAAGATTATCAGCAAGCAATTGAGGATTACAACCAAGTAATTCAGCGCAACCCTAATTATGTTTTAGCTTACTTAGAGCGGGGTACTTCCCGTACATTTCTGAGAGATTATCAGGGAGCAGCAGAAGACTATAGTCAGGCAATCCGCCTTTCTCCGATGAATTTCTTCGCCTATGATTATCGAGGAATGGCTCAGCAACGGCTTGGAAATTATCAAGAATCAATCAAAGACTTCGATCGAGCTATCGAAATTAATCCTGATTATGCCTACGGTTATTACGACCGAGGAATTTCTCGCCGCAGTTTAGGAGATAAGAAAAAGGCGCTTGAGGATTTTCAAAAAGCTGCTGACTTGTTTCAGCAGCAAGGAAACAAAGAACAGTATCAAAACCTGCTGGAAGAAATCAAGAAATTAAGATTGTAATGCATACCTTGTGCCTTTTTCAGGGCACAAACCTATCTTAGTTACTGCATTTTCTCGAATGTGTGGTACTAAATTGCTTCGGCAAGATGGTGGGTCTTGAGGTTTTCATCTCCGTTGAAATGGCAAAATTAAGGTTGATTCAAAAAAATGCGATCGCTAACCTCTCTTTACCACTACTTCTTTATCTATAAATCTGTTCGCTCGTGCTGGTAATCGTCGCGCACGAATCACTTCATTGTTAACAGAAATAGCCTCTAGCCCCCTTCTGGCTTGCGACAGATGATGGCATGAGGACACTCCTGTTCGATGATGACTTGGATAATGTTCCAATCTCCACCTGCAAGCCCGCAGGACATACCAGAAGGAATATAAACCGGAAGAACATTCTCGGTTGACCAATCATTAACTTGCTTCAGTCCCGTCCGCACCGCTTCATAGTCAGTGTAGATAATACCTTGAGCAGGTTTAGAACGACCATAGTTCCACTGCCCTGCCAAGTTGCAAACGTATAAGGGTGCATCTGTAACCTTAACAAACTGCACCATTCCTAGTTGCCATCGCTCCTTATACTTGCGATAGTCTTCGTAGACAATAGGCCAGCGATCGCGAATTTGTAGAGCCAAACCTGCTCCCATGCGTCCCTGACAATTTACCTGATGACAGATAACGCCACGCTCTACTTCAAGAATGTCCTGGCTGATTGTTTCCATATCACTGCATTCTATCTATCGTGCGGTACTGAATCGCTTCGGCAACGTGGTGGGTTTTGAGGTTTTCATCATTAGCTAAATCGGCAATAGTACGCGCTACTTTTAAAATGCGATCGCTGGCTCTTGCTGATAACCCCAATTTGCGAATAGCGGCTTCTAATAAATGGCGAGAAGCATCATCTAATTGACACCATTGCCGCAAATGACCACTTTGCATCTGAGCATTGCAACGCACCGATGGATCTGCTTTAAATCGAGTATGAGCGCGATCGCGTGCTGTTTCCACTCGTTCTCTTACAGGTGCCGAATCTTCCCCAGTCGGTTGTTGAGTAATTTCCTCTGGCTTGAGGCGATTCACCGCAACTTGTAGATCGATCCGATCCATCAACGGTCCGGAAAGCTTTGCCCAGTATTGTTCTCGCTGCCGAGGGGAACAGGTACAAGCTTGAATCGTATCGCCATAGTAACCGCACGGGCAGGGATTGGTACTCGCAACTAAGGTAAACTGAGCCGGAAACATCACCGATTGGCGAGTGCGGGAGATAGTGACAAAGCCATCTTCAAGCGGCTGACGCAAGAATTCCAGCACATCTCGCTTAAATTCTGTCAGTTCGTCCAGAAACAAAACGCCCCGATGCGCTAAAGATATTTCTCCCGGACGCGGAAAACTACCGCCACCGACGAGGGAGGGACCAGAAGCGGAGTGGTGAGGACTGCGGTAAGGGCGATCGCTCACCAGCGATCCTCTATTCTTAAGTAAGCCTGCGACCGAGTGAATTTGAGTCACTTCGAGAGCTTCGTCAAAGCTTAATGGCGGTAATATCCCTGGTAAGCGCCGCGCTAGCATCGTCTTCCCACTTCCCGGTGGCCCGACAAATACTAAGTTATGTCCACCCGCCGCCGCAATTTCTAGGGCACGGCGGGCAAAACTTTGTCCTTTTACATCTTTTAAGTCTGCACTGCTGAAGTGGGTTTTGGCTAACTCTTCTCTACCATCCACCTGCACTGGCGAATAACGCTCTGGCTCATTTAGAAAATCAGCCACTTGAGACAGATTTTTGAACCCGTAGACTGCTAGACCTTTGACAACTGCTGCTTCCCGCGCATTATTAGCGGGAACAACTAAACCTGCAATTCCCATCCGTTGGGCAGCAGCGGCAATTGGCAGCACACCAGCAACCGGACGCAGACTCCCATCTAGGGAAACTTCCCCTAAGAATAAGTAATCTCCTAATAACTGGGCACTCACCTGTTCAGATGCCGCCATAATGCCCACACTGATGGGCAAATCAAAGCTAGGTCCTTCCTTTCGTAAATCTGCCGGGGTCAGATTTACGACAATTTTTTTCATCGGAAAGGCATAACCCGCATTCTTCAGTGCCGCCTTCACCCGTTCCTTTGATTCCTGAACCGCTGTATCTGGCAACCCTACCAGCACAATTCCCGGCAATCCTCCGGATACATCGACTTCAACGCCCACCTTCACAGCATCGATACCGACGATAGATGCACTCCAAACCCTAGCCAGCATTGCAATCCCCCACTCTTATTTGGTGATACTGTTGGTGTTCGCCGTGGTCCAAACCCGTTTTCATTCAGAAAACAAGTTTGTAACAAGTTTTATGAGAAGCCAACCAACAGAATCTTTTATTAGAGTTCCCGCGATCGCGCTTAGCTTTATCGTCGGGGCTTAAAATGGCTGCAAGCACAGCTAATCAACGAAATAACCAAGCAACATGAGTGAAGCCACAGAAACCATCTTCAGCAAGATTATCCGTCGCGAAATCCCCGCAGATATTGTGTATGAGGATGACCTAGCACTTGCCTTTAAAGATATTCAACCCCAAGCCCCCATTCACATCCTCGTGATTCCCAAGCAGCCGATTCCTCAGCTTGCCGATGCCGATTCTCAGGATCGTGACCTGCTGGGTCACTTGTTACTGATTGTTAAGAATGTTGCAGAAAAAGCCGGACTCCAAAACGGCTACCGCGTTGTCATCAACACCGGCTCCGATGGGGGGCAAACCGTACCCCATCTCCATTTGCACATTTTGGGCGGACGCCAGATGAAATGGCCTCCCGGCTGAATCAGGAAGCCAAAAAAATTTTTGTTGAAAAAGCTTTACAAAACTAAATAGATGGGTTAATCTGGGATCAAGGTAGAGAAATCACTACCTCGAACCTCGAAAATTCAAACAAACAAGCACTCATAAGAACATGACCACAACCTTACAAAGACGCGAAAGCGCCAACGTATGGCAACGGTTCTGCGATTGGGTCACATCAACCGACAACCGCCTGTATGTAGGCTGGTTCGGCGT